>CALMNP010000180.1 GCA_937868875.1 uncultured Bacillota bacterium
TCGCAGCTTAGTATTCGACCCGGCCCCCGGGATTCCCTTGGCGCCAGTGATCCCCTGGGGTCAGCGTTGCTCTGTGGTCAGAGAATGCAAAACGGCGGCCTTTCGGCCGCCATCGGGTGACTGCAGGGCGCCAGATGCACGGGCTAACAGGGGGACGCAGGAACACGCACCGGGTGCCTGGGGACTAATCGCCCGCCTGACGGTCGCGGCGCTCCTCCAGGAATCCCGCCGCTTCCCCCACGACGCCGACCACGTCCGCGCCCAGGATGCGGTTCATGAGCAGGGACGGTTCCTCCGCCAGGTCCACCAGGCGGGGCCGCGGCAAGGGCAGCGCGTCAGGCCCAAAGAGCAGCCGGACTATGGGGCGCGTGGGCATGGCGGCGTTGGTCTGTGCCACCACACCGGCCTCCCCGGTGCTCAGCTCCACCAGAGTTCCAACCGGATAGATCTGAACGTTCTCGAGGAAAAGGCGGACCGCTTCCGGATCGAAGTGGGAGCCCTGCAGGGCGACCACGGCCTCCACCGCCTCGTAGGGCTGAACCCCCTGACGGTAGACACGGTCGGAGGTGATGGCGTCGTAGGCATCCACCACGCTGACGAGTCGGGCGAAACGGCTGATGTGCCGGCCCTTCAAGGCCTGTGGGTAACCGCCGCCATCCCAGCGCTCGTGATGCTGCAGGACGGCCTGGCACACGGTGTCCGAAAACCCGCCGGACTGGCGCAGAATGTCAAACCCGTGGCGGGAGTGCTGCCTCATCTCCTCCCACTCAGGCCCATCCAGCCGCCCCGGCTTGAACAGGACCTCCGGGCGCACACGGCTCTTACCCACGTCATGCAGGAGGGACGCCAGCCCCAACTCCCGGGCGGCGTCAAGGGGATAGCCGGCCCGGACCGCCAGGGCCAGAGCCGCCACCGCCACGCTGACGGAGTGGGCGAAGGTGTAGGAGTCTGCCGTCTTCAGGTGGTGGAGCGTCGTCACCGTCTCCCGGCGCGACAGGACCTCGCCCAGCAGTACGTCCACGACCTCCTGCGCCCACCGCGCTTCCAGCGCCTGTCCCAGCTTGGCGCTGGCCATGGCCTTCTCGACCTCGGCGATAACCGTGTTTATGAGCCCCGGGTCGACCGCGTAGGAGACGCCGTGGAGGTTCTGCACCAGCCAGCGGTCACGGGCCGCCAGGCGGTCGGGTCCCGGGCGGTCTGCGGCGCCGGTGTCCGGCGCGGCGGTATAGACAAAGCCCACCCCGGCGCGGATCAAGCG
>CALMNP010000181.1 GCA_937868875.1 uncultured Bacillota bacterium
TCAAGATCCTCTCGCTCGTCATCTTCCTTCTTCTTGTCACCGGAGCCGTGGGAGTGGTTGGGGACCTGGGTGTCAAAAAGGTCGATGCCGTGGTCATGGACATCAGCCGTGTCCAGGCTCCGGCGGGCAACCTGCTGCTGAACATCGACCGCGACGCCTATCAGGCGGCTCAGGCCATTGAGCTTCTCTTCAGGGCCCGCAACGAAGGTGAGCGAAACCAGGCCATCAAGGACGTAGACGAGAACATGCAGCAGACCCTGGACCGGTGGACGAAGTACAAGGCGCTGGGAAGCAAGCTGGAGAGTGAGCAGGACATCCAGGCCACTTTCGAGCGGAGCCGCCTGACCTGGGTGGCTTCGATGAAGCAGGTTGAGGACCTGGGCAAGCAGGGAACGCCCGAGGCCATCCAGCAGGCCGTGTCGCTGATGCCCGGCGTGGAGACCCAGTTCCAGGCCATGCGCGATCAGCTCAATACGCTGGAAGAAATCCACGATGCAGAGGCGGCTCGCCTGGAAAAGGCCGCGGCTGCTACCGTAGAGGAGTCGCGCAATCTTATCATAGTGGTCAGCCTGGCCGGTGGGGCGTTCGGCCTGCTCCTCGGCATCTGGCTGGCCATCGCCATCTCGCGGCCGTTGAAGCAGATGCTGGCCGCCCTGAAGGCGATCGCCCAGGGTGCCGGCGACCTGACCGCTCGCCTCAAGGTGACCACCGGTGACGAGGCGGGCCAGGTGGCCGCCACCTTCAACCGGGTGATGGAGACCCTTCAGGGCATCATGCGGGAGGTGCGCAGCAGCGCCGACAGTGTCCATACGGCCAGCGACCAGGTTCGGCAGGCCGCCGGCCAGGTGGCCCAGGCGTCGGATCAGATCGCCCGGGGCGTCACCGACATCGCCTCCAGTGCCACGGCCCAGTCGTCAAGTTCGCAGGAGTCGACCACGGTCATGGGCCAGCTGGTGCAGTCCGTCGACCAGGTGGCCGGCGCCGCCCAGGAACAGGCCAATCAGATCGCACAAACCTCCCGGGCCATCAACCAGGTGGCGGAAGACGTCCAGCGCATCGCCGCCAACGCCAACGGCGTGGCGGCCGCGTCTGCCCAGGCCCTGACTTCGGCTCAGGCGGGCGGCAAGGAGATAGGCGGCGTCGTTACCGGCATGGCGGAGGTGGGCCGTCAGGTGATGGAGGCTGCCGGCCGGGTTCAGGAGCTGGGGCAGCAGTCCGAGCAGATCGGGGCCATCGTCCAGGTCATCTCGGAGATCGCCGACCAGACCAACCTGCTGGCCCTGAACGCCGCCATCGAGGCGGCCCGCGCCGGTGAACACGGCAGGGGCTTCGCCGTGGTGGCGGACGAAGTCCGCAAGCTGGCGGAGCGCTCTCAGAAGGCGACGGGGGAGATCACCTCGCTGGTGGAGCATATCCGCACCGCCACCGATGAGGCCGTGCGCAGCATGAACTCCGGGGTGGAGGAGGTGCAGCGCGGCTCCAACCAGGCGGCCGTCGCGGGCGAGGCGCTGAACGGCATCCTGGAGGCCATGGAGGGGATGGCCCGCCAGGTCTCGGAGATCTCGGCCGCGGCCCAGACCATCGCTTCCACCACGGAGGAGACCGTGCGCGTCACCGAATCCCTGGCCGCCACGGTGGAGGAGAACAGCGCCGCCACCGAGGAGATGGCGGCCTCCAGCCAGCAGGTGCTGGAGGCGGCCCGCCGCGTGTCGCAGTCGGCCCAAACCATAGCCGCTGCCACGGAGGAACTGAGCGCCGGCACCGAGGAGGTCACCGCTACCACGGAGGACATCGCCCGGTCGGCGGAGACCCTGGCCGGCATGGCGGCGGACCTGAATCGACTGGTGGGCCGGTTCACGGTCTAG
>CALMNP010000182.1 GCA_937868875.1 uncultured Bacillota bacterium
CCTCCAGGCGCACCGGGGCCAGGCTGGCCTCGGCGGGCCCCTGCAACCAGGCCGGGTCGCCGCCCTGGGCGGCGAGAAGTTCGTGCAGTTTGGCCAGGGCCTGGCCGCTGGTCAGAGCCTGCTCCACCTGGCGGCGAGCGTCTCTTTCGGCGGTTCCCGGCTTACCCAGGCGCACCATCTGCGTCCCCAGGGCCAGGCAGAGGTTGGTCAGGTCCCTGGGACCCCGGCCGGAGAGGGTCTCCACAGCCTCCAGCACCTCCACCGTGTTGCCCACGGCGTGACCCAGGGGCTGGTCCATGTTGGTGATGACGGCCACGGTTTCGCGGCCAACGTTTTCGCCGATGGCCACCATGGCCCGGGCCAGGGCCACGGCCGCCTCCGGCGTCTTCATGAAGGCGCCGGAGCCTACCTTGACGTCCAGGACAATGGCGCCGGCGCCGCCGGCGATCTTCTTGCTCATGATGCTGGAGGCGATCAGCGGAAGGCTCTCCACCGTGCCCGTCACGTCCCGAAGGGCGTAGAGCTTCTTGTCTGCGGGCACCAGGCGGCCGGTCTGGCCGGCGACGGCGATGCCGATGCGCCGGACCTGCTCCAGGAAGCGGTCCCGCTCCAGCCCGATGGTCAGGCCCGGCACGGACTCCAGCTTGTCCAGGGTGCCGCCGGTGTGGCCCAGGCCGCGCCCGGACATCTTGGCCACGGGGATGCCGCAGGCGGCCACCAGGGGCCCCAGCACCAGTGTGGTCTTGTCGCCAACGCCGCCCGTGCTGTGCTTGTCGACCTTGACTCCGGGGATGGGCGACAGGTCCACCACGTCGCCGGACTCCACCATGGCCTCCGTCAGGTCTGCGGTCTCCCGGGCGGTCATGCCCTGAAAGCAGACGGCCATCAGCCAGGCGGACACCTGATAATCGGGAATCTCCTCGCGGACGTAGCCCTGAATGAACCAGCGGATCTCCTCGCCGGTCAGCTCTTCGCCCCGGCGCTTCTTGAGGATGACGTCAACTGCGCGCAACCTGCGTTCTCCTCCCGGCCCCTCTGCCCTCTGTCGCCGCGCCCGCCCGGGGCCTGACGCGGGCTCCACTGCCGCCGGCTCTAGCTGTCCTGGCGGCCCTGACGGCTCCAGCGCAGCTCCGGCGCGAAGCTGGTGCCGGCAGCCTGGTAGGGGACCTCGAGCAGGTCGGCCACGGTGGCGCCCAGGTCCGCCAGCATCGGTCGCGTGCCGACATTCGTCCCCGGCTTCACCGGCTCGCCGACGAGCAGGACGGGGACGTACTCGCGGGAATGGTCGGTGCTCGGCGTCGTGGGGTCATTGCCGTGGTCGGCGGTGATTGCCAGAACGTCGTCGGGCCGAAGCAGCGCCAGGATTTCCGGCAGCCGGCGGTCCGCGTTCTCCAGGGCGTCGGCATAGCCGTCCACGTTGTTGCGGTGGCCGTAGAGCATGTCGAAGTCCACCAGGTTGGTGAAGATGAGCCCCCCGTCAAACTGCTGCATCATGGCCTTGGTCAGGTCGATGCCGTTGTCGTTGTTGGAGGTGTGCTCGGAATGGCTGATGCCGGCGCCGTTGTAGATGTCGTGGATCTTGCCCACGGCCACCACCGGCAGGCCGGCCTCCTGCACAAAGTTCAGGAGGGTCTTGCGAGGCGGCGTCAAGGCGTAGTCCCGGCGCCACTCGGTGCGGCTGAAGTTGCCCGGTTGGCCGACAAAGGGGCGGGCGATGATGCGTCCCACCATGTGATCGCCCATCATGATCTCGCGGGCGGCCTCGCACTCGCGGTACAGCTCCTCCAGGGGGATGACCTCCTGGTGGGCGGCGATCTGCAGCACGCTGTCGGCCGAGGTGTAGACGATGGGCCGGCCGGTCCGCACGTGCTCCTCGCCCAGCCGGGCGATGATCTCGGTGCCGGAGGCCACCTCGTTGCCCATGACCTGACGGCCGAAGGCCTTCTCTAATCTGGCGATGATATCCGGGGGGAAGGCATCCGGGTAGACGCGGAAGGCTTTCTCCAGGGGGATGCCCGCCATCTCCCAGTGACCGGTCATGGTATCCTTGCCGGGGCTGTGGATGGCCATCCTGCCGTAGGCGCCGGCCGGGGCCGAGGACGCCGGCACGCCTTCCAGGGGAGCGATGTTGCCGAGGCCGAGCCGGGCCAGGTTGGGCATCTTCAGCCCCTGCCGGGCCCGGGCGATGTTGCCCAGGGTATTGGAACCGACGTCGCCATAGTCTGCGGCATCCGGCATTTCGCCGATGCCCACGCTGTCCAGGACGATGAGGATAACGCGCCTCACTGCTGACAAGTGGTTCACCTCGTGCCTATTTTACCATAGAGCCTCCGGGCGTCCCGGGCCGCAAGGGCCCCGGAGAAAACAGGAAGGGCCACGCGACGCGTGGCCCCGGGTACCGCCGGCTTCGGTCGGGTCAGCCGCAGGGGTCAGGCGCGGGGATGCGTCCGCGCGTAAACCTCTTTCAGGCGGCCACGGGTGATGTGGGTGTAGATCTGCGTGGTGGAGATGTCGGCGTGGCCCAGCATCTCCTGCACCGACCTCAGGTCGGCGCCGTTCTCCAGCAGGTGCGTGGCAAAGGAATGGCGCAGGGTGTGCGGTGTGATTTCCTTGTCGATCTTGGCGTCCTCGGCGTACTTCTTGACGATCTTCCAGAACCCCTGACGGGTGAGCCGGCGTCCGTGATGATTCACGAACAGGGCCTGCTCCTCGCGGTCACGGACGAGGCGCCCGCGGCCGTGGTCCAGGTACTCCCGGACGGAGGCTATGGCCATGGAGCCCATGGGAACGATGCGCTCCTTGGACCCCTTCCCGGTGCAACGTATGTAACCCATATCCAGGTTGACGTCGGGAAGGTTCAGCGACACCAGTTCGGAGACCCGAATGCCCGTGGCGTAGAGAAGTTCCAGCATGGCCCGGTCGCGGAGACCCGCGGGGCTGGAGGGATCGGGCTCCGCCAGGAGCAGCTCCACCTCGCGGATGGTCAGCACCTTGGGCAGACGTTTCTCCAGTTTGGGGGACTCCAGGTTGGCCGTGGGGTCCTTCTCCAGGTACTTCTCGCGCACCAGGAACTGGTAGAAGGCCTTGAGGGCCGCCAGGCGCCGGGCGATGGTGGCCGTCGCCTTCCCCTGCTTCTGTAAATGCAGGAGGTAGTCGACGATCTGCGCCCGGGAGGCCAGGTCCAGAGCTTCGTCGTCACCGGCCTGCAGGTACTGCGAATACTGCCGCAGGTCGCGGCCGTAGGACTCCAGCGTATTCAGGGCCAGCCCCCGCTCGACGCTCAGGTAATTGATAAACTCATGGATGAGCTTATTCATGCGCATCCCCTCTGCACCATGGTGCTTATCATTCTCTCACAAACAGTACCAGAGTATTCGTTTTTTTCCACGTCACCTTGATTCTACATAATCCCCTAAAATCCTCTTATGTCCCGTAGCGAAGCGGGTTTTTACCCCGCTGGGGCGTTTCCGGTCACCCCGGCACGGCGCTCAGCCACAGGGCCAGGGCCTCGATGATACGGGGCAGGAGAAAGCCAAGGAAGGCCAGCAGCAGGGCCGCCTGAACCAGCTGGCCGAAGCGGCCCACCTGCCCACCCCACCCTTCGCAGTTGCTCTGGTGGAATCTTATGAGGCCCTATTCCTCCCTAGAACAGAAAAAGCCCGCCCCGGTGGGGGCGGGCCTGGCCTGACGCCGCCGTCGGGGCGGCCTTGGCGACTAGCGGAGAACCTTCTCCAGGGGCACATACGTGAGGTTGTGGGCCTCCGCCACGGCCTGATACGTGACCTGCCCGTCCAGGACGTTGACGCCCGCGGCCAGCGAGGCGTCGCCCTCAATAGCCTTGCGGTGACCGAGGTTGGCCAGCTTCAGGGCGTAGGGCAGGGTGACGTTGGTCAGGGCATAGGTGGAGGTGCGCGGCACCGCGCCGGGCATATTGGCCACCGAGTAGTGTACCACGCCGTGCTTGACGTAGGTGGGGTTGGCGTGGGTGGTGACGCGGTCGACCGTGGCAATGGAGCCGCCCTGGTCGATAGCCACGTCGACGATGACCGAACCCGGCTTCATGTTCTTGACCATGTCCTCGGTCACCAGGTGCGGCGCCCGTGCGCCGGGGATGAGCACGGCTCCGATCAGCAGGTCGGCCTTCTCCACCGCCGCGGCGATGGTGTAGCTGTTGCTCATCACGGTGCGCAGCCGCGGCCCGAACACGTCGTCCAGGTAGCGGAGGCGATCGGCGGAGATGTCCAGGAGGGTGGTATTGGCGCCCATGCCCATGGCGATCTTGGCGGCGTTGGTGCCAACGATGCCGCCGCCGACGATGACCACCTCACCGGCGGCCACGCCGGGGACGCCGCCCAGCAGGACGCCGCGCCCGCCGTGGGCCTTCTCCAGGAAGTGGGCGCCGATCTGGGTGGCCATGCGGCCTGCGACCTCGCTCATGGGGGTCAGCAGGGGCAAGGAGCGGTCGGGCATCTGCACCGTCTCGTAGGCGATGGCCACGACCTTCTTGCGCATGAGAGCCTGGGTGAGTTCGGGCTCCGGCGCCAGGTGCAGGTAGGTGAACAGGACCTGACCCTCGCGGAAGTAGTCATACTCCGGGGGAAGGGGCTCTTTGACCTTCATGACGAGGTCCGCGGTGCCGAACACGTCGGCCGCGGCGGGAAGAATGGTCGCTCCGGCCGTCTTGAAGTCCTGATCCTCAAAGCCACTGCCCGAGCCCGCCGAGGCCTCGATAAAGACCTGGTGGCCCGCCCTGGTCAGAGCCAGCACGCCGGCAGGCGTAATGGCGACACGATTCTCATTGGCCTTGATTTCCCTGGGGACTCCGATCTTCACGACTCCATCCCTTTCTGCGCTGGGGCTTACCTCAGTGTCTGTTGATTGATTGCCACACATGCAACCCGTTAATGATTTGCCATTTGGCGTCCAATTCCTCTTTGGCGGGCAGGGGCACGGGAAAGGCGGGGCCGGGCCCCGCCTTGTCGCCTTGGAACGGTGTCTGTGCCGTTGCCCGGCTTACCCCCTGACCGGCTTACCCCTGGCCGGCTCACCAGCCAGGACCCACCAGCCGCAGGAAGACCGGGGAAACGAAGGCCTCCACCAGGCTGGCGCCCAGCAGGGGCAGGACCAGGAGGCCGACCAGCAGGCTGAAGCCCAGGAGGTCGACCACGAACCCGCGGCTCCGGCGCTCGGAGAAGAGCTCGCGGGAGAAGGACATGGCGGCGACCGCTGCCAGCAGCAGGGTGGGGATGGAGATGGCCAGTTGGGGGAAGAGCGAAAACAGGCTCAGCACCATGCCGCGGAAGCCCAGGGCGTCCACGAGGAAGCCCACGGCAAAGCCGGAGGCGAACCCCCGCGCGAAGACCACCGGCAGAATGCCCAGGAAGCCGACAACGGTGACCCCCAAAAACCACAGGAGCAGCAGCCAGCGCAGGTTCTGCCAGGCGGACAGCCAGAAGAGGCTCCAGCCGCCCACCTCGCCCTGTCCCAGGCTGCGGAACAGGTTCTGCAGCATGCCGAACAGCTCGTCCCTGGTTGTCTGGGGCGCGGCCCTGGCCACCAGGGCGCCGGCCAGAACGCCCGCTACCAGAGAGGCCAGCACGGCGGCGGTGAGGCCCATGCGTTCGCGGAAGTAGGCCCCAAGGGCCTCCCAGATGCGTCGTCCCAATGCCATGAAGCTTTGCCCCCCGGGGGAGGTTTGTACCCCATTCTATGTGCGGGGGGACAAGGGGTAGACCAGCCAGCTCCGGATCAGGTGGAGAGCGTGATGCGGCCATAGCGGCCGCCGCCGCCGACCTCCACGCCGGCCCGGCCCTCCCGGGCGGACACGATGCGGGACGCCAGTTGCGCCCCCACCACCTCCGCCAGGTCGGGCGGCGAGGCCCGATGCAGGACGGCCATCTCGCTGCCGAAGGCGGCCAGGAGGCGGCCCATGACCTTCGGCCCCACGCCGGGGACGAACTCCAGCGGCACCTGGTAATGGTAGGGCGGCCGGGCCGGAGGGCCGTCCCCCTCAGCCGAATCCGCGGTCAGGCGCAACAGGTGGGCCAGGCGGTCCACCACACCGGCCACGATACGCTTCGAGCCACAGCGGCTGCAATGGAACACGGGCGGCTCGCCCGGCACCACGGCCTCGCAGTCCAGGCAGAAGGTACGGTGGTACTTGCCCAGCCGGGGGTCGAGGCCGAAGTTGGCCAGGACCTGCCGGCCCTCCCGGCCCGGCAGGGCGAGGCGGAACTCCTCAAAGGACCCTTCGGCCAGAAGCAACTGGTTGTACTCGCGGGCGATCTTACCCAGGGAGTGAGCGTCGGAGTCGGTCAGGTAGGTGCGGCCCCACAGTTCGGGAAGCTGGTCGGCCAGGCCGGTGTCGGCGGAGAGGCCCAGTTCCACGGCGTGGATGTGGTCCGCCTCCTCGCCCAGGATCTCGCGCAGGCTGATGGCCGCGGCGAACAGGCTCTTGAACGGGGTGAAGGCGTGGGCGGGGAAGACCAGGCCGCCGCGCTCCAGGGCGGCCCGGACCAGCTCCGCCGGCGTCCAGCGTGAGCGCTGCGTGCTCAGGGTACGGTTCTTGATGGTGCGGCCCAGGGCCTCCGAGAAGTCGGCCATGGCCTCCAGGGTGGGCAGGTACGCCACCCAGTGGACGGGACGGCCGCGGTGGACCACCTCCACCTCCGCTCCCAGCAGTACCGTGGTGCGGTCGCGGTAGCGGAGACCGCCTCCCGGCAGGGGCGTCAGTTCGCCCGCGCCCAGCAGGGCCCGGGCGTCGTCCAGGGCCTCGGGGGTCTCGGCATCGATGATGCCCACCACGTCGATGCCCTTGCGGTAGGCCGACTCCTCCATGATGCGGTGGAAGGTGAGGTCTCGCGAGGCCGAAATCTTCACCGGGTTTCCCCGCGAGGTGCTGCCCAGGTGGACGTGCAGGTCAGCGAACAGGGGCTGCAGGGCGCTCACCGGCCCGCCTCCCCCAGCAGCCGATCGGCCAGCAGCAGCCCGGCGATGGTCTTGGCGTCCTGGAACCGGCCCTCTGCCGCGGCCCGCGCGGCGTCCCGCAGGTTCAGCCGGAAGGTCTGAAGCTCCTCGTCCTCATCCGGGTTGATCCGGCCGGGACGCAAATCCTGCGCCAGATAGAGGCGCATGCGCTCGTCGGCGAAGCCGGGGGCGGTGAAGAAATCACCCACCTGGCGCCAGGCGCCGGCCAGAAGGCCCGTCTCCTCTTCCAGTTCCCGCTGGGCGGCGAGGAGCGGGTCCTCGCCAGGCTCCAGCTTGCCGGCGGGAAGCTCATCCAGCGGCCGGCCGACGGGATGGCGGTACTGGCGAACCAGAACCACCTGCCCCTGCTCGTCCACCGCCACCACGGCCACGGCCCCCGGATGCTCCACCACCTCCCGGGTCGCCTCCACGCCGCCCTCCAGGCGGACCTTGTCCACGCGCAATTTGAGAACGCGCCCCTCGAAGAGGCGCCTGGATTCAACCACGATTTCCGTAGGCCCGACCTCCTTGCCCGCCCCGAGGCGTTTGCCGCCCGCGGGCCGCTTCGGCACACGGTTCATTTTAGCACAGGACGGCAGTGCAAGAAGCGGCGCGGCGGCCTTTGGAAGCATGTCAGCGGGGAGGCACCGGCTCCCTAGAGCAGACGAAGGATGCCCAGGCCCATCAGGAAGATGCCTGGCAGCACGGCTGCGCGGCCAGAGAAGCGCCAGGGGCTCCGTGCCCCCAGACGGTGGCCGAGGGCGAAGAGCAGGGTGCAAGCCAGACCTACGGTCGGCGGCAGCAGCCAGGACTGGTAGCCCGACAGGGCGGCGCCAAAGCCGGCCCCTGCGGAGTCGGCGGCCAGGGCCAAACCCAGGGCCAGCGACTCCGTGGGCGTAATCTCACCCGACCGGTCCACGTCGGCCGAGACCGGCTCGCGCAGAATCTGGATCACCAGGCCCAGAGAGCGAAGGCGGATCTCCAGCGCGGTGGGAGACGGGTCGCCGTCCGCCGGCCGCGACCACAGGCCGCGCCAGGCGAGGGCGGCACCCAGGGCCACCAGGACCAGGGCCCCCGTCCAGCGCGACAGACCCGCCGGCACCAGACCGGCGGCGACCTGACCCAGGCCCAGGGCCAGGGCTGAGAGGGACATCGAGGCCAGACCCAGAATGAGCCGCGCGGCAAGCCCGACGCGCAGGCCGCGAGTTCCATAGGTGAGGCCGACACTCAGGCTGTCCAGGCTGAGACTGATGGCCAGGAGCACAACCGACAGCAAAGCTCCACCTCCGTTTTGACACGCTCATCATATGGAGGGGAGCGGGCATCGGCGCAAAAAAGAGGGCCCGGGGGACGTTTGTCCCGCGGGCCCTGAGCCGCTCATGCTGGGGTGGACCGCTCATGCCATGGCCGGTGCATCTATTCCGGGCGGTCGGACGGCGACTCCAGGGCCGCTGCAGCCTCGCCGGCGGCGGGGGCGCCGGCCGGACCGCGTGCCCGCTTGCGCCGGGGCAGGCGGCTGTACCGGCGGTTGACCGCGTCCAGGCAGGCCCGGACCACGCTGTCGACATCGTCGCCCTTGGAGACGGCGGCGCCGGCCAGCACGTCCTCCTCCTCCTGGCGCGGCCCCACCACCAGGCAGGTGGCCAGCGCGACGCGCCGCGGCCCCTGCGTGAAGACGTCCACATTCTCCAGGGCAAAGAGGTACTCCGGGTCAATGGCCTCGTTCACCGCGGCCAGGACGGCATCACCCGCCAGGCGCAGCGACTGGGGGTAGCCCATGGCCCCCTGGCGGGAGGAATGGTACCGCGGGCCGTCTTCCTCGTCCACCGCCAGCGTGACGGAGATGCGCTGCAGGCCGGCGTCCAGGTCCGTGCTGGATTCGATGAGCATCAGCTTCAGCCGTTCCTCGGGGAGCGTGGGGTCGAGCCCAATCAGCTGGGCCACGCTGATCTTCTTGCGGTCCAGCATGAGGCCGAAGCGGGCCGCCAGGGCGCTCTCGATGTCCCGCACGATCTGCTTGGGACCCCGCTCCAGGGTGGCCAGGACGTGGACTTCCTCCACGCCGCCCCAGTCGTTGACGACCACCCGCGTGGCCGATACTCCGCCGAGCTTGCCAATCAGGGCCTCCACCTCGGCCACCGTCACCGCGGTGCGATTGCCTTCCCGCACCGCCTCGTCGCCACGAGCCACGCTGTTGCCTCCTCTCTCTCGGCTCCGCCTCCCGGCCCCCTTGGGCCGGCGGTCCTACCGGTACTCCCGGGGCTCCTCCTCGCCGGTGAGCACCCGCCAGGCGCCCTCCGCCAGGGCGGCCATCTCGTCCTCGCCGGGGTAGACCCGAACCGGCGCCAGAAACTCCACCCGCCGGCGGATGCCCTCCACCAGGTCCTCGGACCTGGCCAACCCGCCGGTGATGAGGATGGCGTCCGCCCGTCCCCGCAGGACGGCCACCGCCCGGCCTATCTCTTTCGCCACCTGGTAGGCGATCGCCTCCAGGACCAGTTGGGCCTGTTCGTCCCCGGCCGCAGCCCGCTGTTCCGCCTCCAGGGCGTTGTTGGTGCCCAGGTAGGCCACCATGCCGCCCTGGCCCACCAGGCGGGCCGTGATTTCGTGCAGCGAGTAGCGCCAACTGTAACAGTGATGCACCAGGCCTACGCTGGGCACGGTGCCGGCCCGCTCCGGCGACATGGGCCCCTCGCCGTCCAGGCCGTTGTTGACGTCCACCACGTGGCCCTGCTGATGCGCCCCCACGCTGATGCCGCCCCCCAGGTGGGCCACCACCAGGTTGACCTGGTCGTAGCGCCGGCCCATCTCGCGGGCCGCCCGGCGGGCCACCGCCTTCTGGTTCAGGGCGTGGAAGAGGCTGCGGCGGGGAATCTCCGGCAGGCCGGAGAGCCGGGCCAGAGGGCCCAGTTCGTCCACCACCACCGGGTCCACAATGAAGGCCGGCTTGCCCTCCGGGGCTGCGATCTCCCAGGCCAGGCGCGCCCCCAGGTTGGAGGCGTGCTCTCCGTAATGACCCGAGGCCAGGTCCTCCAGCATGCGGTGACTCACCCGGTAGGTGCCGCCCATAATGGGCTTGAGCACGCCCCCCCGCCCCACGGCAGCGGCCAGCCGGGACGGGGCCAGACCGACCTCGTCCAGCCATTCGTGGATGACCTTCAGGCGGAAGGGGTACTGGTCCGCCACCCGCGGGTATCCGGCCAGGTCCTGGGCCTGATGGCGCAGGGTCTTCTCGGCCATCGGCTGAAGGTCCTCAAAAACGGCCAGCTTGGTGGATGTGGACCCGGGATTGATGATCAGCAGTTGCTGAGGCACAGGCCTGTTCCCTCGCTTCGAAAAAAGGGCCCCCGACGGTGCAGCCGGGTGCCCTGACGTGTCGGAAAGGACTACTCCGGGATGTACATCCGGTGGATGCGGCCGAGATGCTCGATGCGCTCCTCGGCCATGACGTCCGCAGCCCTGTAGGTCGGAATGCCGTCGCGCTTGCTGATCTCCAGGATGCGCTGGATCTTGTCGTAGATCCTGGCGACGCGGTTGTAGGCCCGGTCGTGGTTGTAGCCGGCGGGGTTGTACTCCTCCGCCACGTTCACGACGCCGCCGCCGTTGATGACGTAGTCGGGGGCATAGATGATGCCGCGCTTGTGCAGTTCGTCGCCGTGGCGCGGCTCCTTCAGCTGGTTGTTGGCCGAGCCGGCCACGATCTTGCACGTGAGTTGCGGCAGCGTCTCGTCGTTGATGGTGGCGCCCAGAGCGCAGGGGGCATAGATGTCGCACTTGACGCCATAGATCTCGTCGGGCTTGACGGCCCTGGCGCCGAATTCCTTGACGACGGGTTCCACCCGATCCTCAAAAATGTCGGTGACGACGAGGTTGGCTCCCTCATCCTTGAGGTGCTGACAGAGGTAATAGCCCACATGCCCGAGGCCCTGCACGGCAACTGTCTTGCCTTTCAGGGAGTCGTTGCCCCAGACCTCGCGGGCGCAGGCCTTCATGCCCCGGTAGACGCCGAAGGCCGTGGCCGGAGAGGGGTCGCCGGAGATGTGCGGGAGGCCCGCCACGTGCTTGGTCTCAAGCTGCACCTGGGTAATGTCTTCCACGGAGGTCCCCACGTCCTCCGCCGTGATGTAGCGGCCGCCCAGTGTGTCGACGAATTTGCCCAGGGCCCGGAACAGCTCCTCGGACTTGTCCTGGCGCGAGTCGCCAATGACGACGCACTTGCCGCCGCCCAGGTCGTTGCCCATGACCGAGTTCTTGTAGGTCATGCCCTTGGACAGCCGGAGCACGTCCAGGATGGCGTCGTCCTCATCGGCGTAGGGCCACATGCGGCAGCCGCCCAGGGCGGGACCCAGGGTGGTGTCGTGGATGCCGATGATTGCCTTCAGGCCGGACGTGCGGTCGTAACAGAAGACCAGTTGCTCGTGACCATGCTTCTCCATGTACTCGAAGATTTTCATGGCGCGCCTCCTTATGAGGAGTTCATTCACGCCCGGGCCGCTCCCAAGGGGGTGGAAGGCCGCGGGGCGCGATTCCCACGGGGAAAGCCCGGGGCCTAGTCGATCAGTTGCAGGCCCAGGGCGATGGAGAGGAGCTTGGACTCGGGACGGTCGGCGCGGGACAGCAGGATAACGGGGGCCTTCGCGCCCACCACCACGCCGGCGGCGCGGGACTGCGCGAAGTAGACCATGCCCTTGTAGAGCATGTTCCCGGCCTCGATGTCAGGGAGGAGCAGGATGTCCGCCTGTCCGGCCACAGGGCCGCCGATGCCCTTGTGTCGCGCCGCCTCCTGGGAGATGGCGTTGTCCAGGGCCAGGGGGCCGTCCACCAGGGCGCCCTTGATCTGGCCGCGGTCGGCCATCTTGGCCAGCATAGCCGCGTCGATGGTGGCGGGCATGTCGGCATTGACGGTCTCCACGGCGGCCAGTACGGCCGCCTTCGGCTGCTCTATGCCCAGGCGGTGGCAGACCTCGATCACGTTCCTCAGAAGCTCCGCCTTGCGGGCCAGGTCCGGGGCCACGTTGAAGGCCACGTCGGTCAGAAACAGCAGGCGGTCATAGCCGGCGGTTTCAATCACCATCACGTGGGACAGGGACTTTCCGGTTCGCAGGCCCGCCTCCTTGTCCAGCACCGCCCGCAGCAGGTCGGAGGTCTGAAGGAAGCCCTTCATGAGCAGCTGCGCCTCGCCCTGGCGGACCAGGGATACGGCCTCGCGGGCAGCCGCGACCGGATCCGGCTCGTGCACGATGCGGTGCGCCTTCAGTTCCAGGCCGATCTCGCCGGCGATGCGGCGAATGGCCTTCTCGTCACCCACCAGGAGGCTGCGGCACAGCCCCTGTGCCTCCGCCAGCTTGACCGCTTCCAGAATGTCTGCGTCGGCTGCCGCGGCCACGGCCAGGACTTTCGGCCCGGCGGCCTGGGCGGCTCGCAGGAGGTCGTCAAAGTTGCGCAACCGGGGTGACATCTCCCTTCCTGTACAGCTTCGGCCGTTCCTCCCCCCGCAGTACACGCAGGGCGCCGGCCGCCAGGGCGGCCATCTCGTCGCCGCCGGGGTATACCAGGACCGGAGCGAGGTAGCCGATCCGGTCCCTGATCCAGGCCACCAGGCGGCTCGAGGCCGCCAGGTCGCCGGTCAGGACGATGACATCGGGGCGCCGGCCCAAGGCGCAGGCCATGGCGCCGATCTCCTTGGCCACCTGGTAGGCCATCGCCTCATACACCAGAGAGGCCAGCGGGTCGCCCTGCTCCACGCGCCGCTCCACCTCCAGGTGGTCGGGCGTCCCCAGGTAGGCGGCCAGGCCGCCCTCCACGGTGAGGCGCCGCACCAGTTCGCGCTCCGTGTAGCGGCCGGAGAAGCAGAGGCGCACCAGATCGCCCACAGGAACGGTGCCGGCCCGCTCCGGCGTGAAGGGCCCTTCCTCGTAGGCGTTGTTGACGTCCACCACCCGCCCCCGGCACATGGCGGCAACGCTTGTGCCCCGGCCCAGGTGGACCAGGACGGCGTTCAGGGCGTCCAGTGAGAGGCCCTGCTCAGCCGCGGCGCGCCGGGCTCGGGCACCCAGGTTGAGGGCGTGGAACAGGCTGCGGCGGGGAAGTTCGGGTACACCGGACAGCCGCGCCACGGGCTCCAGCTCGTCCACGGCCACGGGGTCGACCACCAAGGCGGGAATGCCGGCCTCATGGGCCAGGGAGAAGGCCAGGGCCCCGCCCAGGTTGGAGGCATGCTCGCCCTGGGCGCCAAGGCGCAGGTCGTTCAGCATCTCCTCGTCCACCTGGTAGACGCCGCTGCCGACGGGGAGCATCAGGCCTCCCCGGGCGGCGATGGCCTGCAGCGCAGAAAGAGACACGCCGCGGGCCTTGAGGGCCTGCTCGAGAGCGTGCCTCCGATAGGGGAACTGGTCCCAGACGGTGTCAAAGGCGGCCACCTCGTCCAGCGGGTGCTGGAGGGTATCGTCAAAGGCGCAGGTGTCATCGGCGAATAGCGCCACCCGCGTGCTCGAACGAGCCGGATTGATGACCAGAACGTTATTGGGCATCTTGTGAGGTTCCTCCACCAGCCAATTATCTTCTCGCCACCCTTCCAGTTTCCCTCTTTCCCCGCCCGGGTAGAGCCAGGAATGCGAAAAATGCGCCAGGACGAGACAAGGGGCCGTTGGGACGGCCCCTGTTGCTGTTACGATTGGATTTTAAACCAGCCTAGCTGGCCTTGATGTTCTCCATGCGCAGCTTGTCCGCCACCATGGCGATGAAC
>CALMNP010000183.1 GCA_937868875.1 uncultured Bacillota bacterium
GTGGCTACCCGCTTCCCAGCATGCCGGGCCCATTTGCAGGGGCGTTCCTCCAGGCAGGGGAAGCCCCGGCATGCTGGGAAGCGGGTAGCCACCGGGCGAAACGCCAAGCACGGGCGCCGCAGTCACGCCGGGCACGCTGGACGACAACTGCGGCGGAACCGGCTGGCCCATCTGGAAGGGGGTCCCCACCGGCGCCACCGGCATTTGGGTGGGAAAGCCGGGCGGGATGAAGGAGGGCATGACGGTCATGGTTGGTGCGGGAGATGTACTCATAGGAGCTGTCGGTATGTTGGTGAACTGGGGCATGGGCGCGGGCGGCCGCATCAGGCCCGCGACGACCGGCACAGCAGGCGCGGGGCCCAGAGCTCCCGCCGCGTACTTCTTCCACGGGCTGGGACTCCCGAGCTGTACGGACTGGGAGGATACGGGCGTAGTTCGATTATCCAAACGGCCAACCTCCTTTGGCAGGGTGTAAACCCGCTGGCATTATATGAGGACTCCCCCAAGCCGTGCCTGAACACCCCCCAGGCGGCAAAAAAAGGGCCCTCCGGAGGAGGACCCTGGGAGGCCGTGCGGCCTCGAACGGTGCCCTACTACCAGCCGAAAGCGCCTGGGAAGTAGGGCGGCGCGAAGAGGAAGGGGTATGCCCCGAACGCTCCCACCGGGGCAACGCCAAAGGGAGCGGTTGCCACCGTTGTGTTGGGGATAGCGAAGGCGGCCGAGGCTCCCAGCGTTGCGCCCAGGGCGGGGAAGGTGGCAAACCCGGGCGATACGACACCACCATAGGTCATGTACTGCGCCCCCTAGTACCAGCCGTAGCCGGCAGGAGCAGCGGCGCCACCCCATCCCGGGTAGGCCGACGGGACCGTTGCCACCGTGGTCACCGGCACGGCGTACTCGTAAACCCTGTAGACCGTGGCATTTGCGGCCGGATACGCTGCAGCGCCCGGGGCGATGGCCAGGTCGTTGGCGCCTGCTTGAGCGCCGATGAAGGGCGAGTAGGCCGGGATGGCATCGAAACCGCCATACATCATCGCAGACCCTCCTTTCACAATGCGGGGTGCCCCGCATCCAACAGCATGATATGACCTGCCACATAAGAGTGTGACATAAGGGGAGACCGAGCGAAGCGCGCCATGGCAGCACCTGACGCGCCTTGCAAGGGTTTCGGACCCTGGTATAGAATCAAGATGTGCACAGCTTTGTACACGGCCGGCTGACAGGCTTACCCCAGCCGGCGGGAGGAGGCCCCCATGAAAACCGTGGTGAGCGTCAGTCTTGGCTCTTCCAGTCGCGACCACACCGCCGAAGTGGAGTGGCTGGGCCAGCGGCTGTCCATCTCCCGGCGCGGTACGGACGGCGACTTCAAGCGGGCCGTCCAGGTGCTGCAGGAGCTTGACGGCCGGGTGGATGCCATCGGGTTGGGCGGCATTGACGTTTACCTGTATGTAGGAGGCAAGCGCTACGTCATCGGTGACGGTCTCAAGTTGCTCCAGGCCGTCAAGCAGACGCCCGTGGTCGACGGCAGCGGCGTCAAGAACACCCTGGAGCGCGACGCTGTCCGCCACCTGGCCAGGGCCGGCCTGCTGACGCCCAGCACCCGGGTGCTGCTGGTAAGCTCCCTGGACCGCTTCGGCATGGCCGAGGCGATGGTGGAGATGGGCTGTGACGTGACCTTTGGCGACCTCATCTTTACACTCGGCGTGGACTATCCCATTAAGACCCTGGCCGAGGTGGAGGAGCTGGCGGAGAAGTACAAGAGCCGCATGGAGAAGCTCCCCTTTACCTTCTTCTACCCCACCGGCTCCCAGCAGGACAAGGCGCCGACGGTGAACCCCGCCTTCGCCCGCTACTACGGTGAAGCGGATGTGGTGGCCGGCGACTTCCACTTCGTGCGGAAGTTCATGCCCGAGGCCATGACCGGCAAGACCGTCCTGACGCAGACCACCACCGCGGCCGACGTGGAGATGATGCGCCGGCGCGGGGTCAAGACGCTGATCACCACCACGCCGGTGCTGGGCGGCCGCTCCTTTGCCACCAACGTCATCGAAGCGGCCCTGGTGGCCCTGTCTGGCCACGGCCGGGCGGACGTCTCCCCGGAGGAATACCAGGACCTCATACGCCGCCTGGAGTTGCGGCCCACGATTCAGTCTCTCAACCCCTAGCCCGCCCCCGTGCCCTCTGGCGGACGGACGTCGAAGGAGTGATCGGTCATGGCCACTGCAGAGGAGCTAAAGGCCAGCCTTATGGACTTTGAGGAAAACTACAACGCCAATCCGAAACTCAAGACAATGAACAGGGACTGGAACCGCAAGGTTCGGGTCAAGGCCACGGACGTCGAAGTGGAGTATGGACTGGACCTGAAGGACGGCGTGGTCCGTTTCCTGGAGCAGCCCCCGGCCGAACCGGACCTGGTGGTCGCC
Organism: uncultured Bacillota bacterium; assembly: GCA_937868875.1. GTDB lineage: Bacteria > Bacillota > Sulfobacillia > JAMDAP01 > JAMDAP01 > JAMDAP01. The sequence continues at coordinate 2,424 of CALMNP010000183.1, forward strand.
TCCGACGGCGAGACACTGACGTCGATGTTCTACGGCGAGGTCTCTCCCAGCGAACCCTATATGGATGGCACGCTGAAGGTGACCGGGAGCGAGGAGGACCTGATCCGCCTTGACTTTGTCACCGCCATGATCTGGGGTTAGGAGGCTCGGCATGTCACTGAAGCGTGTGCTCAGCCTGCGCACGGTGGTCTCCACCAGCGCCGGACTCACCTTTTCCACGGCCTGCTTCGTAGCCGCCGCCCAGGTAGCCAGCTACCTGGCAGGCGATGCCGCCTGGCTGGCCATTCTCGTCGCCGGCGTCCTGACTCTGCTGACAGCCGCCGTCTTCTCCGAGCTGAACGGCATGTTCCCCTCGGCGGCCGGCCTGCGGCTCTACCTGTCGAAGGCCTTCGGGGAGAAGTTCTCCCAGGTGGTTTCCTTGCTTTACATGCTGGTCATCACCCTGGTGGTGGGCACCGAGACCTACGTGCTCGGCCACGTCCTCAACTACGCCATTCCCGCCATCAGCCCGCTGATCTGGGTGGTGGTCATGCTGGTTGTGGCCACGGCGATGAACCTGCGCGGTGTGAACATCGCCGGCGCCTTCCAGGACTTCTTCACCTACGGCCTGGTGGCCTCGCTGGTCATCTTCGCCGTCGTGGCCTTCGGCCGGACCGGCATTCACCTGCAGGCCCCCCTGGCCACAAATGGGCTGGGTGGTCTGTTCAACGCCGTGGCCGTGGGCGTCTTCCTTTTTGTCGGGTTCGAGTGGGTTACGCCGCTGGCCGAGGAGGTGACGCAAGGCAACGTGATTCCCAGGGGCATGTTCCTGGCGGTGGGACTGCTTACCGTGGTCTACGCCCTGTTCACCATGGCCATGACCGCCACCGTCCCCGGAGCCCTGCGCCAGACGTTGCTGGCCTCGCCCACGCCGCATCTGGTTTTCGGTGAGGCGGTGCTGGGGCGGACCGGCGTGTGGTGGATGACCCTCACCAGCCTGGCGGCCTCCGTCACAACGTTCAACGCCGGCCTCATCACCATCTCCCGCTTCATGTACGCCTCGGCCCGTGAGGCTGTTCTGCCCAAGTGGTTCAGCCAGGTGAACGTGCGCTTCGCCACACCGCAGAACGCCATCATCAGCCTGTTCTTTGTCGGCCTGGCTGTATCGGCGGCCGTGTTCTTCAGCGGGCGCTACCTGACCCTGGTGCTGATGGGCTCGGCCATGGAATCCATCATTTACGCGGTGGGAGCCTGGGCGGTGCTGACCCTGCGCCGCCGCCTGCCGGACCAGGAGCGCCCCTTTCGTGCGGCAGGGGGCAACCTGCTCCCCGCGGCGGCGGTCATCGTCTTCGGCGTCCTGGCCCTGGGCGTCATGCTGCAGAACCTGTGGGTGCCGGTCCTGCTCGGCCTGGCCGCACTGGCCTGTTACCTCTACGTGCTCTACGCAGTGCCGCGGCTCAAGGCGCTGCAGGCGGCGGAACGTGATGCGGCCCGCCAGGCGAGGGCCGCACGACGCCGGCCGGTGTCCACGGAAGCGGCCGCGGCTGCCGACGCCCCTACCGACTAGGCAGGAAACCCCACTCCGTGTCACGAATTGGAGCCCCAGACTGTGGGGCTCCTTTGTCTGCCCAGGGTCAAACGCTTTTAACCCGAAGCGGTCGGGCTGCACTGGGCCATTCTAACCGCGACAGCCACATCCCTCGTTGGAGGAATCAGTATGCGCCTTGCCCTCGTCGCCCACGACCGCAAGAAACAGGAGTTTGTCGATTTCGTGGCCGAGAACCGGGACTTCTTCGCCGAGCATGACCTGGTGGCTACGGGGACAACCGGCTCACTCATCATCTCTCGGACGGGACTGCCGGTGCACTGCTACCTGTCCGGCCCGCTCGGCGGCGACCAGCAGATCGGCAGCGAGATTGCGGCGGGGCAGGTGGAGGCGGTCTTCTTTCTCCGCGACCCGCTGACCGCGCATCCTCACGAGCCGGACGTCTCTGCCCTGCTGCGACTCTGCGACGTCAAGGCCATTCCGGTAGCCACCAACCTGGCGACGGCGAAGGCCCTCGTCCTCGGTCTGAAGGATCTGAACAGCCGCCGGGCCGTATAGCATTCTTCAACCGCCACCCCTGGAAAGAGTAGGGGGAAGTGGGAAGGGGAGGCTCGGCTGCCAAGGAACATTTGGGATATCGGCAAATTTCTCCCAGGACTTCCGGTAAATGCTTATCTGACGGGTATTTCCTCTCCCAAATAGAGGAGAAATGCCCATGAAGTCGAATTAAACCGTGTTACTGATGTGCCGACGAGAAGGTATGCGCCCGGGGGGGCCGTCATGTTCACACAACTCTCCCTTGTCAGCACGGACGTGGGTTTCTCGCACGTAAAGACCCACGCCAACGGCCAGGATATCCTCTTTCCCTCCGTCGTCGCCATCGGGCGCGAGAGGATTCTTGCCCATACCTTTTTTGAGGACCACGGCGAGATCACCGTCGACCAGGTGGTGGACAAGCTCCACATCAACTACCGTGGACGCGATTATTTTGTCGGCAAGCTGGGGGCGAAGAACGGCGGGGAGTACAACTGGGCGGTGAACCGCCTGGACACCCTGGAGACCAAGATCTCCGCCCTGACCTCCATCGCCTTGACCATGGTGGCGTCCAAGCAGAACAACCAGAATTTCATGGTGGTCACGGGCCTGCCCATCGAGCACTTTCGTGACAGCCACCTGCGCCGGGAATACGAAAAATCCCTGACCGGCAAGCACGAGATCACCTTCATCCTGCCCAACGGCAAAACCCTCACCAAGAGCTTCCTGATCGTCAAGCTTCGGGTCTTGCCCCAGGGCCTGGGCTGCTTCTACGACGTCACCTTCGGCGAGGAGGGCCATGTGGCCAGGCCGGAGCTGCTTCGCAACAAGCACCTGCTGGTGGACATCGGCTTCCGCACCGTGGACGTCACGGTGGTGAACGACTTTGAGCCGGTCGACCTGTCCAGCTACAGCCTGGACGGCAAGGGCATCAAGCGTGCCCTTGAGAACATCCTGGAAGACATCAAGGGCACGAAGGACGGAGCGGGCCGCCTGGCTTATTCGGAGTTCAACAAGACACTCTCTGAGATGGAAGAGATCTTCCTTGCCGGGTCGTTTTTCTACGACGGCCAGAACGTCGACCTCTCGCCCTACGTCGAGCGCTGGATGCCGGAATTGGTGTCGGAAATCGAGAACTCCGTGGACACGCGGCTGGGCGGCTTCTCCAGCTTCCACCACGTGTTTCTGTCCGGTGGCGGCGGCATCGCCACCCACAAGTTCTTCCGCAACCCCCGCGTCGAACTCACGCCAGGCAGTTGGTTCGCCAACTGCCACGGGTTCTACAAGGTCGCCTTCCGTCAGCTCCGCGAGAAGCTGGCCAGGATTGACTGACGCAAGGCTATGAAGCACTGGATTTTGGGACTGGACGAAGACGGCGATGACCGTGACCTGGTGGCCTGGCTGGAGAAACAGGCCGATCCGGATGAGATCGTGCGGGAAGCCCTGCGCGCATTCGCGTTCCCCAAGCCCACACCCGTGTCGCCCCGGGTTCGCCGGGCTCTGGCGGCGCTGCGGTCGGTGGTGGAGGACGTGGAGTCGGCGGTCGGCCTGGATGAGGACCCGGCGCTTCTGTCGGCCGAGACCGAGGTTTCGGCTGCAAGGCAGGCCGAGCCTGAACCGGACCCCTTGCCGGACGACGTGGTGGACAGTAAGATCGGCAAGCTGCTCGACTTCGAGGAAGACCGCGAGGCGGACCTGGAGGCGGGTCAGCAGGAAGACCAGGTGGAATAGAGCGCCCCGGCCGCGGCCGGGGCGTTTGTGTCGGTGTTATACTGAAGGCAGTCGAGCAAGGGTTCCCCGAGCATCCCCAAGGGGGTGTGGACGTGAGGTCCTTCTCGTTGAGAGCCGGGCTGGAGTTTCTGGCTGCGGCCGCCCTGCTGATCTGGGCGGCGGCGCCGGCGGCAGCGACGGAGTGGATCAGGCTGCCTGCCGAACGCGTGGCCGAATCGGCCCAGTTGGTGGCTGTGGGAAGCTTCGGGCGCACCGCCCCGGGCGAGGAAAGGGGCGTCATAGCGGACGGAGTGCTCTGGCAGCTGACACCTTTCACGGTGGACTACTACCTCCGTCAACCGGGTGTTCTGCAGAAGCTGGACGTTGGAGTAGAACCCGACTACCTGCCGTCCGTTGCGGGGCGCCGCTACCTGGTGCTGCTGGAGCAGCAGCGGGGAGAGTGGGTGCCGGTAGCCGGCCCCAACGGCCTGGTGCCGCTGGAAGGGGAGGAGCCCACCCTGGCGGACGAGCGCGAGCGGCAGTTCTACCTGCGGCTTCTGGCGGTAGAGAAGCGCTACCCGCCCTTCGGCCGGGAGCAGGGACACTCGACGTTGACCTGGGAGGTCATCGGCGTGGTGGCCACCGTTCTGGCTCTGGCCCTGGCCGTCCGCCTGGCCGCTGTCGGCAGCAGGCGCCTGCGGGCCGGAAGGCCCTGATTTGACC
>CALMNP010000184.1 GCA_937868875.1 uncultured Bacillota bacterium
GCGCACCTACCTGGAGGAGAACCTGGCGGCGACCTCCATCCGGCTCACTGCCGAGGACCTGGCCCGCCTCGACGCGGCGGCCCCCAAAGGCATTACTGTCGGCGACCGCTACGCCAACATGAGCACGGTGAACCGATAAGCGACCCGGAGGTCAGACGACGACCTTGTTTGGCCAAAAACTGAGGGGCGGCACAAGCCGTCCCTACTCCGTTTCGTATGGATTTAGAACCGGCCCTTGGCGGTAACCCATAACACTTCGGCATCAGAATCAGAATGGTTAGCCCAGCCGTGGGCTTTGGTGCTGGGGTAGTAAAGCAGGTCGCCGGCCTGCAGCGAGTATGAGTCGCCGTCCACCATGAGATCGACCTGACCGCGAACGACGTAGGCAATCTCCTCTCCCTCGTGCGAGTAGGGCTCGCCGCTCTCACCGTTGGGCGGAATGTAGAAGACGTTTACCTGAAGTGCCGTCGACGCTCCACTGAGCAGCCAAGCCGCCTTCGTCTCGCCCGTCAGCGTCGTGCCGGCAACTCTTTCACGCGCCCTGAAGACCCTGACCGCCCCCTCCCCAGAGCCTACCAGGTCACCCACCTTGACCCCGTAAGCCTTGGATAACCGGAGCAGGGTTGGTAAGGAGAGTTGGGCCAGGCCACGCTCAACCTTGCTGAGCATCGAAGGCGACAGCGACGCCGCTCCCGCCGCTTCTCGCACACTCAGACCCAGGCTGAAGCGAATTGCCCTAAGTTTGGGGCCAAGCTCCAGCTTGTCCGGGTTGACTTCAGCCTTGCCCTTGTGGTCGCGATTCGGCATGTGTGCGCCCTCCCATGTGATTGAGACACCAGGCTATGGCTTCTGGATTGGTGACAAGAGTTTCTTCACCAAAACCCTAAAGAATCCCTCGCGGCGGCGACACCCCCCTGGTCGCGTTGGACACCGTGATAGGATCGGCCGCCTCCCGGACGGCGGCGACGGCACTGTCCACCGCCACCCCGAGGTCGGCCCAGCGCACCATCTCCAGGTCGTTCAGGTTATCGCCCACCGCGATCACCTCCTCCCGGTTCAAGCCAAGCATCCCGGCAAGCCGGGCCAGGCCGGAGCCCTTGTGGACGCCCTTGGCGTTGACCTCAAAGTTGTCGCTTCCGGAAGCGGAGAACTCCAGGGGCAAGTCTCGCTTCTAAGCACTTTCAAAGCTCGGGCCGCAGTCCCGACTCCCGTTCTGGGCGGAAGAACTTGGTGCAGGGCCCCGCCTCGGAAAGGTAGCGCAGTGCGTCGGGAACGACTTCGATGCGGTAAGCCCTCCAGTGCCTCATCCAGAACGCGGTCATCTGTAGCTGAAAGACGGCGCGTCAGCCGAGCGCGTCCCAGAGTCTGGACCGATACGGCTTGGTGTCCGAAACCACGGCATGGGGTGTAAACATCTCAAACGGAAGTCGAAACTGGTGGGCGATGTCGATGACGCTATCCGCCAGGTGATCCGCCATGGGCGATAGGAACAACTGGTTACCATCAGGGTCGCGTGCCTGTGCACCGTTGGCCGACAGGATATAGGCCTGTAGCCCCAGTTCCCTTGCGTAAAAGAATGCTGATGAGTAGGCCCGACCTGTGCAGATCACGATCTGGAGCCCCCTGCGCTCAGCGTCACGCAGAGTGGCCGCAGTGGACCGGCTGACCGTGGTCCTCGCGTCCAGCAGGGTGCCGTCCAGATCGGTCGCCAGCAGTTTGTACAAAGGCATCTCCTCGCCGTGTGGTGTCCATGTCGGGGTTGATCCCCTTGCTCAAGGAGATCTGGTGTGAGAAATACTGCAGCGGGAGCGCTACCAGAATGGACGAGAGAATTTTGGAGCCCGTGCGCGGTATGACGACCCGGAAATCGGCGGACTCCTGGATCAGAGTCCCTTCCTCCACCACCAGTATCGTCGGAGAAGGCCGCAAACCCTGTGGGGTCGCGGCTTTGTCAGCACTCTAAGGAGCACCCCAGGCAGGGTGCTCCTTTTCCTTAGGATACTGCGTGCTGAATCTTCAGGGCGTCGACCCCGGGAGCAGGAAGACGACCGCCCCGACGAAGACGAGGGTCAGCCCGGCGATCTGCTGCCAGCCAACGGCGTGCCGGCCCAGTCCGAACCAGCCGGAGAGGTCGATGGCGATGCTAGCCGCCAGTTGGCCGGCCAGGGCTGTGAGCACCCAGCCGGTAGTTCCCAGCCTGGGCACAGCCATGACCACGGTGACCATGAAGAGCGAACCAAGCAGACCACCCAGCCAGAGGGGCCATGGCAGGAGTCCATCGCCGATGCGGTCCCACCAGTAGGAATAGCGGAAGGCCTCGGGTTCCATCACTGCCATGAGCACCAGGAGGGCCGCTGTGCCTACTACGTTAGAGAGTACGTTAGCTGCAGCAATGCCGGTTCGTGAGGCCAGTTGCGCGTTGATGGGACCTTGAAATGCCGCAAGTCCAGCGAGGGTAGCTGCAACGAAGAAGGTAACGATAGCAGTCACTCGGCTGAATCCTCCCAAAGGTCGACGCCTAATGTGAGACGCACTCAATTCTGCCCCGTGATCAATGGCTCCCGGGCGGGTGCAGGACCTGAATGGCTGCGCGGATCTTGGGGTTGTCCGTTCCTGCTACATCAGGCCTGCGTCCCAGGCGCAGCGCTGTGTAGTAGACCATCATCTGGGCTGGCAGCATCATCAGAACCGGAGACAGCATCACGGAAACTCGGGGAACCGGAATGACCGCGGCTCCCTCCACCCACGAGGCTCCGGGGATGGTCGTAACGACAGCGACCTGTGCTCCTGCCGCCGCGCTTGCGGCCGCAGCGGTCTGGGCCCGGCCAAGGGTGCCCTCGTCCGCCTGAAAGATGATCACGCCGCTGTGCTCATCCAGGGACAGTTCCGGCCCGTGGGTGAACTCTTCGAGTTCAAACCCCTGCCCCACCAGTCCCGTGGTTTCCATCATCTTCAGGGCGGCTTCGGTACCAGTCCAGGCGTTGGGGCCGGCGCCCACGCCGAAGTACTTGTCCACCTTCGCCCAGAGGCTGGCCAGTTGCTTGACGGTGCTTTCCGTCGCCCGGATCACGCCCTCCGCCTTGTCCGGCAGTGACGTGAGCTCATCTAGCCGCGCGGTTTGCCCATCCTGCTGGGCCAGGAGATACACGAGCATGAGGCCACGGTAGAGCGCCGTCGTGTAGCTTCTGGTCTTGGGAATGGCGGCGTCGCGGCCCCCGGGCCCGACGATGGAGGCGTCGGACATGGCAATGATCGGTGCTTCCGGGTTGTCCGTGAAATTCCCGACAAAGGCGCCCTTCTGCCGCGCCAGCTCGATAGCATCACGGTCGGCCTTCGTCACGCCGGAGTGCGAGATCACGATCAGCGCAGCCTCAGCATCGAGTCCCAGCGGCCGGTAATGGACCATCTCAAACGGGTTTTCCGCCTGGGCGGGGATACCGGCAACCTGCTCCATCGCCAGGGCCAGTTGTCTCCCGATAAAGAGTGAAGTACCGCAACCCGTAAAGTAGAAACGCTTGACGCCACGCCTGTGAAGAGCCCGGGCCATGGCCTCCGTCTGGACGTACGCATTCCCGGCTGCACAATCGCGCAGCAGCTCGGGAGTCATCGTAATGTTGTCGTGCATCAGAAACGGGTGGGCCTTGCGTTCGCCTGCCTTGACCATGTACTCAGGAACATTGGTCGCTGACACGGTTACATCGTCTCCTATCTCATTGGGGACATGGCCATGCGCCGGTAGTGATGCCGCCGGCCGCGAATGGCCACGCCATAGGCCAGGATGTTCTCGGGCGGAATGTTCCGTTCGTTGTATCCGGAGTCACCCAGTTCGTGCATGTCGGCGCCGGCCATCTTGGTGTAAAGGGCAATCTGCTCCAGTGTCTGTGTGTTGGCCCCCTCCTGAGACGTGTGGACGCCCATGGAACATAGGGCGTCAGCCTTGTGGACAACAGCGGCAATGGCAGCGCACTTCTCGACCGTCCAGCCGGGGAATGTGGCAGGGGCGGGAATGCCGATGATGTCCGCGCCGGCCCGGACCAGTTCCATGGCCTCTTCCTGACTCATCAGGTCTGCCGAACCGTCAGCATAGTTCATGAGCCCGGGTCCGTGGGGGCGGTTGAACTCGATGATGGGGTCGGGCCCTATCGCCGCACGAATGCCGCGAATGGCGTCCAGGTACAACTCGGGGGCGTCCCAGCCGGCCATACTCAGGAAATGGGCACCGGCATCAACCGCTGCCTTGGCGATTTCGGGCGTGGCGACGATGTTGCCGTAACAGGCAATCAGTTCCGTCACATGATCCGGGTCAGACACCCCCAGCAGGACGCCGACCGGGCGGCCGATGCGTTCACGAATTTCCCGGAGAGTAAAGCCGGCCCCCTTGGGTACCTGAACGTCGGCGTAGGGCCTGTCAGCCGCCGGATCCTTCGAGGGCCACCCCGGGATGTTGGGGGCAGTCACGTCGTAAGTGTCCAACAGAATCAGATCTGCGCCAAACGCAGCAGCCAGTTCGGCGTTCGCTACCCCATCGACCATGTTGGCGGCACGGACCCTGGCTGAGACCAGGATGATGCGGCCCTCCGATGACTGGATCGACTGCAGCAGTTCCCGGCCGCTGTAGCTCAGGAGTTCGCGCGGCGTAGCCGACAAAAAGCGCTTGACCACTCTTCTATCACTCCCGTCACCAATTCGTTTTGGACACGGGGGCTGGGGACGGCAGAGGGTATGGCACCGTGGGTAATCGCCTCGGCCGCCCCTCCCCTCCGTGTTATCTGCCAGGTGGGCTGCAACGAGCTGCTAGAGCAACCATGCGGCGTGCCATATCCCGCTCACTCATCGCGGTCATCAGGATGTCGAGCGCATGTACGAAGAGGTAGGAAGGGGTTTCTGCCTGACCCAGAGCTTCAAGCTCAAGGAACCTGGCATGTACGCGATGAGCCTCGCTGAGGGCCAGGTCTGCCTGTTCCAATAGCTGCTTGGCTTCGTCGCAGCGGCCCTCTATTGCTGCATCCAGTGCTGTGAAGATCGTGTTCTTGGCAGTCCCTGCCTGAGTGATTAGCTCACCAATTGCTTGCTCGTACTCGTCGTGCTTCAAGGTCAATCCTCCATTTCAGCCCACCGGGATTAGGCTAATCTGCTGCGGAAAGCTGCGGCAGAAGGCCTTCTTCTCTCAGGACGCTGCGCTCATAGACGCGCCAGAATGGGTAGTACACGAGCGCCGGGATGATCCAGCCGGTGACAAATCCCCAGGGGATGGCGCGCCAGTCCAGGGTACCCAGGTACCAGACGATAGGCCCAGGCAGGAACCCCATGAAGGGAATGTGGCCGGCGGCGACCAACCCCGCCTTCGTCGCCCACAGGGAGGTCGTGATGCTGGCGATAGGCGCCAGGATGCCGAACGGGATGAACCATATCGGATTGAGAATGATGGGCAACCCGAAAAGCAGAGGCTCATTGATGTGGCAAAGCACGGGAATGAGAGACACGGCGCCCAGCGCCTTGAGGCGCTTGGACCGGGACATCAGGCAGAAGAACACCAGGGGAATGGTGGATCCAGTACCGCCGGTCTTGTAGCCGGACCACCAGGACAGGGTTTGCACAAAGGGCATCGGGTCGCCGGCTGCAAAGGCCTGAGCGTTCGCCAGGGTGTTGGATGTGAGGAATGGGATGTAAAGTGGGCCGAGAGACGCAAACGGGTGAATCCCCAGCCACCAGATCCAGTTGTTCAGAACGCCGTCCATGACGATGCCGCCCGTGTAGGTGTCCATCACGAAGGACAGCCGGCGGAAGAGCCCTAACACCAGGGGACCCAGTTCAACCTTCCAAACGGTGGAGACAAGCCACACGGGAAGCACGACGATCAGTTCAGGCAACAGCATCATGAAGAAGCGGGTTACTGCCGGAGGAACATCCGCCGGCGCCTTGATGTAAACCCCATGCTGCATGCAAATGCGATACATCTCTACAGCGAAAATGCTCGCGGCCACAGCCAGGAACATGCCGGCGACGCCCAGGAATTCGAAGGATATGCCATCGACGGCCTGAGGCGCAGCCGCAAACAGGAAGGCCATCACGCCTAGGAGACCGCCGGTCAGGGCGTCGACCTCGTACTGTACAGCCAGGTTGTATGCCAATGAGAACGCCAGGTAGACGGCGGCAATGCCGAATGTCAGGTTGAGGGCGACCGACAGCTGGGGCGCCAAAGGCTTCGCCCACGTGCCGATACCCGGAGCGTCGCGGATGACCATGATGAAGGCGCCGACGACGATGAACGCAATCACGGATAGGAAAGCCTCACGGATCGCGGCCACGTGCCGCTGCGAACCAAACCTCTGGGCGATGGGAGCGAGTTTCTGCTCAAGGAAATCCGTCAACCGGGGTCTCTTTTCAGCGACAACCGGAGCAGCCAATGTGATTTCCTCCCTTTGCTAGAAGACTCACTTACTGGGCTGTAGGGACTCCAACACATGGTCCAGAACCTTCTCAGCGTTGAACGTAGCGTAGAGCTGCTCGGGAATGATCACCACCTTCGTTCCCGTTTTGGCGGCCTTCTCGCTGACTGGCTTCTCCTGGTAACGCACGTGTGGCCCAAGGATAATCACGTCAATCCCCTGAAAGTTGGACAGGCGCAAGGCATCCACCCCGGAAGGCTTGATAGACATGTCGATGCCGCGCTGCTTGGCTACCAACTCCATTTTCTTCATGAGGTGGGACATGGACATGCCGACTCCGCACGCAGCCAAAACCTTGATCGTCATTGAGATCCCCCCTTCCGGAAAGATCGTGCCTCTAGAACCGCCCCTTGGCCGTCACCCACAACACCTCGGCCATGGATTCAGCGCGGTTCGCCCAACCGTGCAGCCTGGTACTGGGGTAGTAAAGCACGTCACCGGCCTCGAGGGCATGGGACTCCCCGTCCACCACGAGGTCGATCCGGCCCTTGATTACATAGGCAATCTCCTCCCCCTCATGCGAATAGGGCTCACCGCTCTCGCTCCCCGGCGGAATATAGAAGATGTTGACCTGCAAGGCCGAAGAAGCGCCGCTCAGAAGCAAGGCGGCCTTCGCATCCCCCATCAAGGTAGTCTTGTTGACCCTGTCGCGGCCCCGGAACAGCCGAACCAGGCTATCATCGGTTTCCATCAGGTCTCCGACCTTGATCCCATAGGCCTTGGCCAACCGAACCAACGACGCCAGGGAGAGCTGTGCCAGATCCCTCTCGACCTTGCTCAGCATCGACGGTGACAGAGACGCCAACCGCGCTGCCTCTCTCAAACCCAGCCCCAGGGCCGTCCGAATCCCTTTCAACCTGGCTCCAAGACTCATGGAACTACTGGTCCGCTTGTCCCCGGCATTGCGCTCATCGTTGAGCATCATCGAATCGACACCACCTTTTCGCCAGCTCAACGGGCGCAAATGCTTTCTGTAGTACCGTTGAATAGTGTTGACTAAAATGGACGATTTCCTTCACGCCAGCCAGACAGTACCGAACCCTAATAGCGCAGTCTCCGCATCTCGTTGGTGTTTCATTATGTTTCATATCTTTCGCCGTCAGTCCACAAAACCCCATTCCCCTACTGCAATACCCCCTCCTGTATAGGTTCCAAAAAACCTCAGCGATGTTAGCAGCGCGTGAGGCCCATGAAGCAGTAGTGACTGGGGGCAGCAAGGACGTCACGGCCGGACGGTCGAACCACCGGATTCTGGTCGGCGGTCCTAACCACGCTGTGGGCGATCGGGTTTACGGTGGCGTTCGCTGGGGAGGCCGTAACCTCACCGCATCGTTAACCTGCGCAGTGGGCTCCGAGGTCTCCCTTACCGGAGCCGAAATCGTTTCACGCCATTTCGTCCTGTTCCAACTCTATGGTTCCATCGGCCGTACTGCATCAGGCGTATTCCTTTGCCTTTCAGCCTCATTGCTGTGTTGAATACTGTTTCTTGTTGTTCACCCTCAGTCTACGTGTTCGTCTCTCATCGAGCAATACCCCATAGGGCATTTGCAGCTCCATCCGTGCCCTCAACTTTGCGTGCAAAAACGGCGCGCCGGCATCCCGGCGCGCCCTCGTCATTCGAAACACTAGTTTCAGAACACCAAAACCTTGTCCGCCGCCACAATCCAGGCGCCCATCAGGTCTAGATTGCCCACCTGGACGCCCTCCACCAACTCCTCAGGCCCGAGCCCGCGGGCCTCGCAGCAGCTCCCTCAGGTGGCGACCTCGCCGCGCCGGGCCAGGGATTTGACCATCCGCTCCACGTTGTAGTAGCCGTCGGGTGTCTTCTGGTTCGCCTTGGCGCACAGCACGCCGTCGCCGGTCATGAAGATGCGAACGGAGACACCCTCGTGCTTGACTACGTTGAGGGCCGCCCTGAGCCCGTTGTAAGGGCGCTCGTTGCCGTAGGGCGCGTCGTTGAGAAGGAACAGGATGTTCTGGGTTGCAGCCTCCATATGCTTTACCTCCCGGGGTATGATGACGGAGGATTCGGCGGCCGAAGGCCCGTTTCCCTGCCGGGCGGCGCTGAACGGCCGGGGGCTTGTCCCCCGGCCGCCTTCAATAGCACGATAGACTCCGGGACCGGTCCTTAGTGCCGCAGCCCCCGCACCCGCTCCCGGTACAGGTCGTACACCCGGTCGTT
>CALMNP010000185.1 GCA_937868875.1 uncultured Bacillota bacterium
GGTCACCCGAACCTCGAGGCCGGGGTCGAGCCGGACGACCTGCACGGTGCCGCCCAGGGCGCCGGCCCGTTCCTTCATGGCCCGCAAGCCCAGGCCGGGCGTGAGGTCCGGCGGAGTCCGGCCGTTGTTGCGGATGACCAGTCGCAGCTCACCGGCCGGGGCCCCGGCGGAGTCGCCGCCCGCTGCAGTCAGCCAGGCCTCCACCCGGGATGCCCCGCCGTGGCGGTGCGCGTTGGTCAGGGCCTCCTGGAAGATGCGATAGAGCTGCTCCAGGCGCCCGGCGTCCGGGGGGAGGGAGCGGGCGGCATCATCCACGCGGACCTCGACCTCCATGCCGGTGGCCAGGCCAAAGTCGCGGGCCAGCCGCCCCAGAGCGGCCGCCTCGGATGATTCATCCAGTCCGCCCGGGTGCAGGGCCCGGACCGCCAGACGGGTCTCGCGCAGGGCCTCGCGCGCCAGATCCTCGCAGCGTTCCAGCAGGGGCTCCGCCTCTGCCGGAGACAGGGCGAGCAGCCGGCGTGCCGCCTGCGCCTGCACGACCAGGGCCGTCAGTCCGTGGGCCACGCCGTCGTGGATCTCGCGGGCCAGCCGCTGCCGCTCCTCCAGCACGGCCATCTCCCGCTGCCTGGCTGCCGACTCCTGAAGCTGGCGGTGGGCTCGCTCCAGGGCCGACTGTGACTCCTGGAGACGGCGCAGCAGCGAGGCGGATCGCTCCTGCTCGTCCAGCAGGTGGCGGACCAGCAGCCCACCGTTAAATGTCGCGATGATGAGGGTGCCGTAGACGCCGAGTTCCATAGCCGGCCAGCTCAGGTGGGGCCAGGCTGTCCTTACGGACAGAAGCCACCCCAGGGTCATGACGGCCATAGCCGCCGTCCTGCCCGCTCGCCCCAGGTCCAGGGCCACGCTGACCGCGATGGGCGCGTAGAGGACGGCCATCGGCCCTCCTGGAGCGTACCGGGCGGCGGCCCAGTTGAGGAGGGTGACGACGGCGACCTCCAGCCCCAGCGCCGACCGGCGGACGCGCTCCGGGGCCGGAACCCAGCCCGCCACCAGTGAGGAACTCGCCAGGTAGAACGCGGCGCTGACCGAGTAGAGGGCCATCAGGGCGGCGGCATGGTCGGTGCGGGCCAGGTAGAAGGACAGAACGGCGATGAAGACCACCGGCCGCGTCAGGGCCAGAAGGCGAAGACTGATGGACATTGGCGCAAATCGCCCCCCGGAGAGAGGCAATTCGGTAGAGACCTTCCCCTTCCCTCCAGTGCGAGATTCCCGCCTGCAGGAAGTGGCGCCGCCCGGGGCGAAGACCACCGGCATCACACGCGAAGCGTCTAAGGAAGGTGGGCCGGCCAATGGGGATTGACGACCTGTCCCGAGAGGAACTGGTGGACCTGCTTTCGGACTTCGCCAAGCGCTGGCTGGCGCACGACGGGCTGTGGTTTCAGGCTGTGGAAAGCCACTTTGGCATGGATGCGGCCATCCGCCTGGACGAGGAGGCCTGGGAGCGCTTCACGCGCATCGAGGGCCGGCGCATCAAGGAACGGCTGGGACTGCCGGAGCAGGCGGGCCTGGACGGGCTGGAGAAGGCCCTGAACTTGCGGCTGTACGCTCTGGTCAACGAGCAGGAAGCGGAACGGGTGGACGAGGGGACCCTGCTCTTCCGCATGAAGCGCTGCCGGGTGCAGGAAGCACGCAACCGCAAGGGCTTGCCGGACTTCCCCTGCAAGTCCGTGGGTCTCATTGAATATACGGGTTTCGCCGAGACCATCGACCCGCGCATTCAGACCCGCTGCCTCACCTGCCCGCCCGACCCGCACCCGGCGGGTCACTTCTGCGCCTGGGAGTTTACGCTGCCGGTGGAACGGACTGCGGACGAGGCGGCGGCGCCACCCGATCGGGCCTAGCACCGGGGCCCGGCTGGCCTAGTCGCAACGAGTCGGAGCGCTGGCCCCAACGGGCGGATTTACGCTCCGGGGCTGTTCGGTTTTAATAGAGGTAGCAGCTGAGCGAATCTTTCGGCGGCGTGAGCCCCGTCTCAGCGCAACCCGAGGAGGTGCCCGCATGAAGGCCGTTCCCACGGTCGAAGGCCAGGCGTCCCTGCAATTGCACGTGAAGCTGGTCGGGCGATCCCTGGAGAACATGGTGGATGAGGTGGCCCTGGCAGCCTGGCTGGCGTTGGGCCGAACCGGGTCCGTTGGGCCGGAGGTCCGCGAGGCCGTTCGCGAGGTCCTGCGCCGGTACGTGGTGGCCATGGACGTCTGCGGCCTGGCCAGCGTCTGTCAGGAGTCGGAAGAGTACGATCCGTGGCAGGCTTGAACGCAGAGAATCGCGAGCAGCGGCCGTTTTATCCGATCCGTTCACCCAGAGCTGCCTGTGGGGCAATGCCCGCTATCTCCCGTACGGGCTTGACGCTGCAGGCAGCAAACGATTACAATTTTAGTGATAACCATTCTCAATTAGTAATGTGAGGAGGACCAGCAAGCATGGTCTACCCCTTTGTCGTATCCGTTCGCGAGGGTCTGGAGGCGGCCTTGATCATCGGCATCATGCTGGCCTATCTGGACAAGACGCGGCGGCGCGGCGCCGGATACATATGGGCCGGTTCCGTCAGCGCCCTGGCCCTCAGCCTGGCCGCCGGCGTTGGCATCTACCTCACCGCCGGCCGGCTCTCCGGCAAGGCCCTGGACATCTTCGAGGGCGCCGCCATGCTGCTGGCCGTCGGCGTGCTCACCGCCATGATCTTCTGGATGAGAAGCCAGGCGGCCGGGCTCAAGGGCAACCTGCAGCACCAGGTGGAAAAGGCCCTGGCCCGGGACATGGGTTGGTCGCTGGCCCTGCTGGCCTTCACCGTGGTGATCCGGGAGGGCATCGAGACGGTGCTGTTCCTGGTCGCCGGCGTCTTCAACGCCGGACAGCCTCTCGCCTATGCGGCGGGCGGCCTGCTGGGCCTGGGTCTGGCGGCCCTGCTGGGCTACTCGATCTACCGGGGCGCCGGCGTGCTGCCATTGCGCTCCTTCTTCAATGTTACCAGCGTTCTGCTGGTCTTCCTGTCGGCCGGCATGCTGATGAACGCCCTGACCGAGTTCCACGAGGTCGGTCTGGTGCCGCCGCTCATCGGTCACGTCTGGGACACCTACGCCATTCTGGCAGACAGCGCCGGTCCGGGCCAGTTCCTCTCCGCCCTGTTCGGCTACACGGCCGCCCCGTCGCTGACGCAGGTCCTGGCCTACACGCTCTACCTGGCGGGGGCCCTCGGCTACTACTTCTGGCCGCAACGTGCCAGGCAGGCGGGACGAACCGCCCAGACCTAAACAGGGAGGACATCGATGCGTCGGAACAGTCGACTCCTGATCGCCGCGTCCGTCGCCGCCGCCAACGCCGCCCTCCTGGCCGGGTGCAGCCAGGGCGCCGCCCCCGCCTCGGCGGGGCGCCAGGTCCGCGTCACCCTGAGCGAATACCGGATCGAGGCCGATTCCACCTCGTTCAAGCCGGGCGAGAAGGTCCGGCTGATTGTGGAAAACAAGGGCCGGGAGGACCACGAGCTGGAGAGTGACGCCGGCCGTCTCGACGAGGTGAAGGTTCCCATCGGGACGACGCGAACGGTCACCTGGACCGCCCCGTCCAAGGAAGGTACTTACCCGTTGGAGTGCGACATGCCGGGGCATACCGGCATGACGATCCAGTTCTCCGTCGCTCCCTGACCGGTCGCTCCGGTGCGGCCGCGCCCTGGACCCGTCAGACGAACAGACATATGGCGGCTTCCACCGTCATCTGGGTGGGCCATCCGGCCCGCCCCCTTGTTTTTGTGGGGTGGATTAGCCAAAATGGGCTATAGGACCGAGGGTATGCGGACGCTAAAATGTAAATGTACTGACTCTATTAGACAGAAGTAGCTTTTCAGACACCCGGGAGGTGCTGCCCATTGCGGACTTATAGCTGGACGCAGGTACCCATGCCGTCCATGGCCGCGGGAGAGCGGACGAATACGTTTGACGAGGTGGCGCTCGGCTACTCCTATCAGCTTGCCAAGGAGGAGGCCGAGCGTTGCTTACAATGCAAGCACCCCGCCTGCGAGGAAGGCTGTCCGAACCATAATCCCATCCGGGACTTCATTCGCCTGGTTCGGGAAGACCGCATTCTGGAAGCCGCGGAACTGGACCTCCTGCAGAATGCCATACCGTCCTGCACGGGTCGCGTCTGCGCCTGGGAGAAGCAGTGTGAGGGCGCCTGCCCCATGACCATCAAGGGCGACAACATCAAGATTGGGGCCATTGAGCGGTTCATCAGCGATCACGCCCTGGCCCACATGGACGAGCTTCACCTGGAGCGGTGGCCTCGGCCGTCCCGGGCCCAGAAGGTGGCTGTTGTGGGCGCCGGCCCCGCCGGCATGGCGGTGGGTCACTTCCTCTCCCGCGATGGCTACGACGTCACCATCTTCGACTCCTGGATCATGCCCGGCGGCGTCATGGCCTACGGCATCCCCGAGTATGTCCTGCCGAACGAAGTCATCCTGCGGGAGGCCAACCGCCTGACCCGTCAGGGCGTCAAGTTTGAGATGGGGGTCACCGTCGGCAAGGACATCACCCTGGCCGACCTCAAGAAACAGGGCTACGAGGCCATCTTCATCGGCATTGGCGCCAACAAGGCCACCATGTCCGCCGTGCCCGGCGAAGACCTGAAGGGCGTCATCACCGCCAAGGACTTCCTGATGCGGGTGACGGCGGACGTCATGAACCAGTACCCCAGCCGCCAGAAGCCCGACACCATCGACGTGGGGCAGCGGGTCATCGTCGTCGGAGCCGGCAACACCGCCATGGATGCGGCCCGCAGCGCCATCCGTCTGGGGGCGCGGGAAGTCAAGATTGTTTACCGCCGAACTGAATCGGAGAGCCCGTCCCGGCCCATCGAGATTCACCACGCCAAGGACGAGGGCGTCGAGTTCGAGTATCTGGTCAACCCGGTCCGGTTCGTCGGCGATGAGACCGGGCGCGTCACCCACGTCGAGCTGCAGCGGATGCGCCTGGGCGCTCCGGACAAGTCCGGACGTCCGCGGCCCGAGCCGATTCCCGGCTCCGAGTTCCTGATGCCCATCGACACGGCCATCCTGGCCATCGGCTACAGCCCGGAGCGCGACCTCACCGACAAGGTGGAGGGCCTGCAACTGGACAAGTGGGGCTCCGTCGTGGTCAACCCGGAGACCGGGGCCACCTCCATCGAGGGCATGTTCGCCGGCGGCGACGTGGTCACCGGCGCCAACACCGTGGTGCATGCCGTGGCCGCGGGCCGCAAGTCCGCCGGGGCCATCCGGCGCTACCTCGAAGAGCGGGCCCGGGCTCTGGCCTGAGCCCTGCGGATTCCTCAGCCGTTTCGGAACAAGTAGCAGGGCCGCCCCCAAGGGAGCGGCCCCTTTTCGCTTACACAATCACCACGGCTCAGTCCTCCCGCGCCGCCGGTGGGCGTTCCACGGGCAGTTCGGCCACGATGCGGGTTCCCTCCCCAGGCACGCTGGTGACGGTCACCCACCCGCCCAGGTTCTCGGCCCGCTCTCGCATGCTGGTGAGGCCCAGCGTCTGGCGCCCGGTCGGCTCCCCTGGAACGAAGCCGCGGCCGTAATCCGCCACCTCCAGGCGAACCCGGTCCGGACGTTCCAGGTCCAGCAGCACGTCCACGCGGGTTGCGGCGGCGTGCTTGGCCACGTTGGCCAGGGCCTCCTGGGCGATGCGGTAGAGAGCCAACTCCGCGTCGGGGTTGAAGCGGCAGTCGCCCAGCACCTGGAACCGGACCTCCACCTGCCCCTGGCGCCGCCGGAACAGCTCCACGTGGTTGGAGAGGGCGTACACCAGGCCCCGCTCCTGCAGCGTGGCGGGGCGCAGCTCGAAGATGAGGGCACGCATCTCGGCCAGGGTCTCGCGGGCAATCTCCTGCACCCGGGACATGGCCCGGCCGCTGGGGGCGTTGCCGCTGGTGAGGCGGGAGGCGGCCTCGGCCGTAAGGACGATGGAGAAGAGGGACTGGCTGATGGAGTCGTGCAGCTCGCGGGCCAGGCGATTGCGTTCGGCCATGACGGCCATCTCCCGCGTCTGGTCGTAGAGCCGGGCGTTCTCCAGGGCGATGCCGGCCTGGGTGGCGAAGGCCTCCAGGTCGGCCAGGCGTGTAGGGCTGGACAGGCCGCCGGGCTCGGGCGTCCAGACCAGCAGCAGACCCTGGTCCGCGTCGGTTACGCCCAGCCGGACGGCCAGCAGGTCGCCGAGGCCGAGGGCGTCGGCCTCGCCCCGCGCCTGAGGTGGCAGGTCCTCCAGGCTTGCGGCCCGGCTGCCGGCGGGCATGCAACGCCGGGCGAAGGCTCGGAGCCGCCCGTCGTCCGCCGGCTCCACGGCCTCGCTCCGGCGCCAGAGCAGGGGGGCGTCGGCCCGGGCGTCCACCAGAGCGCCGGCGGCGCCGGCCAGGCGGGCGGCCTGGTCGGCCACTACCTGCATGGTGCGCTGGAGGTCCAGCTCCTGGGCCAGGGCCAGGCTGGCCTCGTGCAGGCGTCGCAATCGGTCCATTGCCTGCTCCAGGTCCGAGGTGCGGTGCGTCACCGTTTCTTCCAGCGTGCGGTTCCACCGGGTGACGTCCAGATGGCGCTTGAGGGCAACGTAGTTGGCCACCGTCGGGATGATGATCAGCACCACTGTCCACGGGCGCAGGTACCAGACCACCGCCGCCAGGAAGCCGATGGGGGCGATGAAGAAGTTCTCCGCCAGGGGGCCGCCCCGGGAATACTGGCTCCAGATTGTGCGCAGGGGAACGCCCTCCACGATGTACAGGTAGGCCATGTCCAGCAGAACCACGGCCACGACCCGCGCGGAGATGGCCACGATGACCGCCGGGGCGTCCAGGACTACGGAGAAGCGAATCCAGCTGGTGCGCAGGCTCTCAAAGGTGACGCCGGCGGCCCAATTGACCAGCACCGCCTGGGCCGTGTTGAAGACGATAACCCGGCCCGGCCGACGGTTCTTCAGGTTGGCGGTCAGGGTGCCGATGGCCGAGCTGGTCATGGTCACCCACGGGTAGAAGATGAGCAGCGAGGCCATGTCCAGGGCGGAGGAGACGGAGACGGTGCCGAGGACCGGGCCCATGGCCAGCCCCACGGCGGCGGGGATGATGGCCAGGGCCTCGCTGACGAACACCAGGGTGGAGAAGAGGAGCACCGCCCCGATGGGCAGGGAGGGCGCGCGTTCGGAATACAGCAGGCTGCTCCGCGGGTCCAGGGTAAGGCCGAGGTCGTACCGGCTGGGGATGTGCGTGTAGCCGTAGATCCAGGCCAGGATGGCCAAAAGGATCATCACGATGAGAAAGGGCCTGGCCCGCCGGTCCGCCGCTGACGTCAAGGGACCACCTCCCGGTTGCTCCGCTGCGCCCGCTGGGGCGCCCACCTCATCAGGATGTTCTGTCTACTACATCCTTCAGTTCTTGGTCTCCGCGGGGGGTTCCTCTCGGAGCAGCAGGGAACCCTGGCGCCTGGCGTCGAAAACCTGGGACGGTGAGAGAGGAGGGCTTCCCCATGGCAACACGCGTGCTCCTGGCGGATGACCACCCGATGGTCCGGGAGGGCCTGCGCCTGTTCCTGGAGACCACCGGCAACATCGACGTGGTGGGTGAGGCCAGGACCGGGGCGGAGGCGGTGGACCGCACCCTGGAGCTGCAGCCGGACGTGGTGCTGATGGACCTGGTCATGCCGGAGATGGACGGCGTGCAGGCGACGAAGCAACTCCGCGAACGAGGCTTCACCGGCGCCGTGGTGGTGCTCACCAGCTTCGTCGACGACGCCAAGATCGGCAGCGCCCTGGCGGCGGGCGCCTCCGGCTTTCTGCTGAAGGACCTCCAGCCCCACGAGCTGGCCCAGTCCATCGAACTGGCCGCCCGTGGCGAGCCTGTCCTGCACCCGGAGGTGACGCGCCGCATCATGCAGCGCATGGCGAACCAGTCCCCCGGCTCGCGCGGCGAGGGAGCGCGCCACGGCCGGCTGACGCCCCGTGAGCAGGAGGTGCTCCGTCTGCTGGTGCAGGGCCTCAGCAACAAGGAGATTGCCCACGCTGCGGGCATCAGCGAGAAGACCGTCAAGACGCATGTCTCCAGCATCCTGGCCAAGCTCGGCCTGCAGGACCGCACCCAGGCGGCTCTCTACGCCGTCAAGGAAAAGCTGGTCGAGGACTAGTCCAGGGCCCCCCACGTCACGGCCTACCTCTTCGTCCCGTATACTGGAGCAGCACAAGCGCTCCCGAGAGGGACAAGGAGGTAGAATCATGGTTCCCGCGATTGCGCCGCGCTTCTTTATCGGCCGGCCTCCGGCTCCGGCCGCGGCGCCGTACCCCGGCGCCTTCGGCTGGGGGCCCTACGGCCCGTCCGCCATCGGGTGGCGTCCGGCGGCAGCCCCCTGGGGCTCCCTCCCCAGGCCCACTGCGTATGGGGCCTATCCCGTTACTTATGTACCCGTCTACTCGGGGTACGGCTGGCCCGCCTGGCCATCGGCCATGCCGTACGCCGCCTGGCGTGCAAGGCCCTATTCGCCCTGGCCCCCTGCTCCGTACGGCGCCCCGCCCTGGGCCCTGCCCGGGTTCTTCCACCCGTATGCTCCGGCCTTTGCGGCGGGCCTATTCCCTTACGGCGGCTGGCTGCCGGCGCCGCCGACGGTGCCGGTGGTCTCGCCCGTTATGCCGGTCTGGTACAACCAGTCCTACCGACCGGTGCCGGAGGCCTGGACGCAGGGGGCTCCGTGGGCGGCGCCGGCCGTCATGACACTGGCGGCCCCGCCGACGACGGCACCGCTGGCCGCCGAGCCGGGTGTGGAGGTAACCGCTGAGGTGGCTCCGCAGATCTTCAGGGAGACGGCCAGGTAGTCCCCGCATCTCCATGTTACGCTGCTGCCGCTATTCATCCAGGCCGCGGGTTCAACCCGCGGCCTGTCACATTTCAACCGAGAGAGGGGTTGGCCCGTTCCCCCGTCAGGCCTGTTGCAGGCGAGGAGGAGTTTCTCCGGGTGGGTCGAAGTGCAGTGTAGAACAGCAACGCCACGGGCAGGCTACGCTTGATACTCCGGCCGCTCGGCACAAGGTCAGCTGTGAGGCAGAAGGAGGCTGGACGCCATCTGGACCGTCATTTACATCGCACCCAACCAGCGGGTGGCGGAATCCCTGCGAGAAGTGCTTTTGAGGGAAGGTCTCCTGGTTCAGCTCCGCGCCGGGTCGGTTCAGTCCGGTGACGAGGCCGGGCACGTGGAAGTGCTTGTGCCCGAGTCGGAGGCTGAGGAAGCCCACGAGGTGCTGGCCACGGTCATCGGCCGTCGCCGCTAGCCCGATGCGGCAGCGCATCCAGTGTCAGGCACACCGCCGCTGAAGGAGCGACAGTCGTGAAACGGATTGGGATTCTGACCTCGGGCGGTGACGCCCCGGGGATGAACGCGGCCATTCGAGCCGTCGTTCGCAAAGCCGTATTCGAGGGGGCCGAGGTGGTGGGGGTCCGGCACGGATATGCCGGCCTCATCTCCGGTGAGTTTCAGCCCCTCTCCATTTCTTCGGTGGGCGACATCATCCACCGGGGCGGGACGATTCTCCAGACAGCCAGATCGCCGGAGTTCATGAAGCCCGAGGGCCAACAGCAGGCCATCACCAACCTGAGTGACCAGGGCATTGAGGGGCTCATCGTCGTCGGCGGCGATGGCTCTTTTCGTGGAGCGCAGGCTCTGGCGAGGGCCGGCATCAAGGCTATCGGCCTGCCCGGCACCATCGACAACGACATCGCTGGAACGGAGAGCACCATCGGCTTTGACACGGCGGTGAACACCGCCGTGGAGGCCATCGACCGCATCCGCGACACCGCCACCTCGCACGAGCGCGCCTTCGTTCTCGAGGTGATGGGGCGCGACGCAGGGTTCATCGCTCTGGCGGCTGGACTGGCGGGTGGGGCGGAGTCGATTCTGATCCCGGAGGTCCAGACCACGATGGATGAGGTCTGCGAAAGGCTGGTGCGCGGCCGTGATCGGGGCAAGCGCCACAGCCTCATCGTGGTGGCCGAGGGCTTCGCGCCCGGCATGCAGGTGGGTGAGGAAGTCCGCCGGCGCACCGGGTACGATACCCGTGTGACCATCCTCGGCCACATCCAGCGCGGCGGCTCCCCCACCGCTCTGGACCGCAATATTGCCAGCCAGATGGGGGCGCGGGCGGTGGACCTGCTGCTCCAGGACCAGGCCAACCTGATGGTGGGCGTGGCCGGAGGCCGCACCGTGGACGTGCCCCTGGACGAGGTCGTCGGCCGCAAGAAGGCCGTGGACAGGGCGACGTACCAGCTGGCCCTGACCCTGTCCATCTGATCGGAGGAGCAACCGCATGCGCCGCACCAAGATCATTGCCACCATCGGACCGGCAAGCGAAGACCCGAATGTGCTGGTGCAGATGATCCACGCCGGCATGAGCGTGGCCCGGCTCAACATGTCCCACGGCTCCCACGAGGAGCACCAGCGCCGCATCGAGGCGGTGCGCGAGGCGGCCCGGGCCACGGGCAAGCAGATCGGTATCATGCTGGATCTGAAGGGGCCGGAGATTCGCATCGGCACCTTCCCCGAGGGCCAGGTGATGGTGCGCGAGGGACAGGCCTTTACCTTCACGGTGCGTTCCGGCGTGGGCAGCGACTCCGCCGTCTCGGTGGGCCACCAGGGCCTGGTGCGCGACGTGAAGCCCGGCGCCACGCTGCTGCTGGACGACGGCAACCTGGTGATGGAGGCTGTGGCGATCACCGATGACGAGGTGCGCTGCCGGGTCATTGTCGGCGGCGTGCTGTCCGACCGCAAGAAGATCAACCTCCCTGGCGCCAGCGTGTCGCTGCCGGCCGTGTCCGAACAGGACGTGGCCGACATCCGCTTCGCCGTCGACCAGGGGGTGGACTTCATCGCCGCCTCATTCGTGCGGGATGCGGCCGGCGTTCTCTCCATCCGCGAAATCGTTGAGTCCTCCGGCAGCCGGGTGGACATCATCGCCAAGATCGAAAGTCAGCAAGGCGTGCAGAACATGGACGAAATCCTGGGCGTGTCCGACGGGTTGATGGTGGCGCGCGGCGACCTGGGCGTGGAAGTTCCCACGGAGGACGTGCCCCTGCTGCAGAAGCGGCTGATCGAACGCTGCAACACCGCAGGCAAGCCGGTCATCACCGCCACGCAGATGCTCGAGTCCATGGTCAGCCACCCCCGCCCCACGCGGGCCGAGGCCTCGGACGTGGCCAACGCCATCCTGGACGGCACCGACGCTATCATGCTCTCGGCCGAGACGGCCACGGGCAAGTACCCGGTAGAGACGGTGAAGGTGATGGCGAGAATTGCGGAGAAGGCCGAGACGGCCCTGGACTACGCCGGCGTGCTCAGCCGCCGCGCCGCCACGGCTCATCCCACTGTGACCGACGCCATCAGCCACGCCACCGTCACCACCGCCCTGGACCTGGGCGCGGCCGCCATTCTCACCGCAACCCAGTCCGGCCATACCGCGCGCATGGCCAGCAAATATCGGCCCCAGGCGCCCATCATCGCCATGGTGCCCGGGGAGCGCGTGGCCCGGCGCCTCAGTCTGGTGTGGGGCGTCACCCCCGTTCTCGGCCAACGGGCCGTCGATACGGACGAGATGGTCGACCAGGCCACCCAGGTGGCCATGGCCACAGGGCTGGTCAAGTCCGGCGACCTGGTGGTCATCACCGCAGGCGTGCCGGTGGGCATGCAAGGCACCACGAACCTGCTGAAGGTACAGACCGTGGGCGAGGTCCTCATCAAGGGCGTGGGCATCGCCGCCGCCGGCGTAACGGCGGCCGTGGGGCGCGCCTGCGTCGCCCTGACGCCGGAGGAGGCCAGACTGACCTTCCAGCCCGGCGACATCCTGGTCACCATCGCCACCGACCGCGACTGGGTGCCGCTCATGGGGCAGTCCCGGGCTGTGGTCACCGAGGAGGGCGGCCTCACCTCCCACGCCGCCGTGGTAGGCATCTCCCTGGGGATTCCTGTGGTGGTGGGGGCGGCCGGCGCCACGCGTCAGGTGGCGGGCGGCAGCGTCATTACCATCGACGGCGCCCGCGGCCTGGTCTACAAGGGCGAGGCGCGGGTCCTATGAGCGGCGCAGCAGGCAAGGGCGGCAAGGGCAGCAACCTTCGGTCCGAACGCGAACGGCAGGCCCCTGGTGGGTCTGCCGCTGTTTCCAGGTTCCGGGCGCGCTATGCCGAGACCGACGCCATGGGCATCGTCCACCACGCCTCCTACCTGGTCTGGTTCGAGGTGGGCCGCACCGACCTGCTGCGGCAGCTGGGGGCCTCCTATACCGCCTTTGAGGCGGCAGGTCTCCGCTCGCCCGTGGTGGAGATGGACGTCAAGTACCGGAGCCCGGCCCGCTATGACGATCCCATCCGGGTCGTGACGCGTCTGGCCGAGACGGGGCCGGCTCGGGTCCGCTTCCTGTACTCCGTCTATCGCGAGGAGGCCCCGGACAACCTCACCCTTCTGGTGACGGGAGCCAGCACGCACTGTTTCCTCGACGTCTCCGGCCGGCCGGTCGCCCTGCGGTCCCTGCCGGAGGAACTGCGCCGCCCTCTGGAGGCGGCGACGCAGGATTCCGGCTCAGGTCGTTGAGTTAGAAAACTCAATGATATAAAATATGGGTGTGTCGCGCCGGCAGGCCAGTTGGTGGCGGCGCGGCGGGATGCGGTGAGACAGACCACAATTTCCGCGGCCCCCGGCGGCCGGAAGGGAGTCCTATATGATCGACCGCGATCAGGTCATGCAGGTGATCAACAGCCTCGAAGACCCGGAAATCAAGCGCCCGCTCATGGAGATGGGCATGATTCGCAACCTGGAGATTACGGAGGACACCGTCAGCATGACGGTGGTTCTGACCATCTCCGGCTGCCCCTTGAAGGCCATGATCCAGGAAGAGACCGTCGCCAAGCTCAAGGCCGTCCCCGGCGTCGAGCATGTCAACATTGAATGGGGCGCCATGTCGGACGCCGAGCGGCAGGCCTTGACCGAGCGCCTGCGCGGACCGCAGAAGAAGTCCCCGTTCCTGACGGGTGAAAGCTCGGCCCGCATCATCGGCGTCGCCTCGGGCAAGGGCGGCGTCGGCAAATCCACCGTGACGGTCAACCTGGCGGTGGCCCTGGGCAAGCTGGGCTATCGGGTGGGCGTCATCGACGCCGACATCTACGGCTTCTCCGTGGCCCGCATGCTGGGCATGCTGACCCGTCCGGTGGTGCTGGACAACAACACCATCATGCCCATGGCGCGCCACGGCGTCCGCGCCATCTCCATGGGCAACCTGGTGGACGAGGACCAGCCCATCGTCTGGCGGGGACCCATGCTGGGCAAGATGCTGGAGCAGTTCCTGGCGGACGTCTACTGGGGCGACGTGGACTACCTGCTCCTTGACCTGCCGCCGGGAACCGGCGACATGGCCCTCTCGGTGCAGCAGATGATGCCGCACTCTGAGATTCTGCTGGTGACCACGCCCCAGGCGGCGGCGGCCAACGTGGCGCAGCGCGTTGCCGGGTTCGCCAAGAAGACCAACCAGAAGGTCATCGGCGTGATTGAGAACATGGCCTACTTTGCCTGCCCCCACTGCGGCGAGCAGACGGCCATCTTCGGCGAGGGAGGCGGCGAGCGCATCGCCCACGACATCGGTGCGCCCTTCCTGGGCCGCCTGCCCCTGACCACCGCCGTGCGCGCGGGTGGCGACGAGGGCACCCCCATCGTCGCCGCCGACCCGGAGTCCCCCGCCGCCAAGGCCTTCATGGACCTGGCCC
Organism: uncultured Bacillota bacterium; assembly: GCA_937868875.1. Lineage (GTDB taxonomy): Bacteria > Bacillota > Sulfobacillia > JAMDAP01 > JAMDAP01 > JAMDAP01. The sequence goes on from CALMNP010000185.1 coordinate 13,801, forward strand.
GCAAGGTGGCGGACACCGCCTCCGGCGACGCCGGCCTCCGGTACCTCTCCCTGGACTCCAGGGCCTAGGGCCCGCGACCCCCGGGATCTCACCGGAGCGATCGAACCTCCCGACTTCGCAACGCAGCGAAAGGCCCGGCCGTAAGCAGCACGGTCGGGCCTTTCCGCAGCCAAATCCAGACGCCCCTAGAATCCGGGTGTTCTCTGTAGCGAAGCGGCGGTGTTCCGGAACAAAGCCATCTGCTGTGATCTTTCAGGTCAGGCCGAAGCCCAGACGGTCTGCCAGACACGGTCCAGGTCGACGTCTCCCTCCGAAATGACGCGGCGGCCATAGGCTCCGCCCTTCAGCCGGATGTTCCCCTGGAGGGTGATAAGGCCGCCGGCTCCCGTTCCCATGGCGTACACGGAGCCGCAGACCTCGGCGCTGCCTGCCAGCTCAATGTTGCCGCGGAGCGACACGACCGCGGGGAACGAGGCGCCGGCCGTCCCCGGCGCTTCCCGGGACATGCGGCAGTTGCCGCGAACCTGCAGGTTGCCAAGGGTCACGGCGCCGACCGGGCCGCTGCACGTGTAGATCACGTTGCCGGTCACCATCAGGTCGCCTTCCACCACCAGCAGGCCGCGGAAGGTGACGGCGCCGGTGATGGTGGCGCTGCCCCGCACCAGGACGTTGTCGGTGATGACCAGGTTGCCGGAGAAGGCCTGGTCGCCTTCGAATACACGGGTCGCCTGTGCGGCCAGCTCCGGCAGATTCACTTCAGGAAGGGGCGGTGCCGGGGTCCACACGGATGTTTCCCAGTGACGGATGGCCTCTGCGTAGGGCGTACCCATGATCTCCCCTGCCTCTCGACAAAGGATAGGCGGGCCGCCTTGTGATGGAAGAGGCGGTCCTCGGCCAGGGCGCCTCCGGCCGTAGCACGATTGTATCGTCCGGCCAAATGGCCTGTCTACCTTTCGACACCAAGATAGGACCACGGTCCTACCCGATTGAAACCATGGTCTGGCTCCGGCAGGAATCCTCCCGTTCCGACGCGAACTCAACTAAGGCCTTCGGGGGTGGCAGAGCTTGCGCCACCGTCGCCCGAGGGCCTTGGTTTTTGGTCTGTACGGTGGGGAGGGTCCCAGGTTGACGGAGAACGCCAGTCCAGCAGTCCCCGGCGAGAGCGCTTGGCTCCGGCGCATGCGCCAGAGCGGTGTTCTGGCGAGCCTTCCGGACCGCGAGTGGCGCACTCTGAGCGCCCTCCTGACCTTCGCCGACGGCGCCGGGCGCTGCCACGTCGACCTGGAGGAGATGGCCCTGGCCCTGGCAGTGGAGAGGCAGGACGCCTGCAACCGCCTGGGCGACCTGGCCGAGCAGCGCTTCCACGGCGAGGCTCTCGTGCGTCTGCTGCAGGACCCTGACGACTCCGCCCAGACGGTCACCCTCTGGCTTTCGGGCTGGCTCTGGGAGAGGTCCGAGGCGGATGAAGAGCATGACCTGCGGCCCGTCTACCAGTTCGCGGAGCACGTCTTCAACCGGCCGCTGGCCAACGCCGAGATTCTGGCCATCCACCAGTGGCACCAGCAGTACCGCTTCTCGCGGGAGGTCATCATCGAGCTCCTGGAGGAGTGCTATAACAAGGGTAAGAAGAGGCTCAGCTACATGAACGCCGTGGCCCGGAACTGGTTCGACGACGGGGTGCGGTCCGTCGAGGACCTGCGTCGCCGCCGCGATTCGGACCAGGAGGTCCTGGGGCGCCACGGGCGTATCATCAACTACCTCAGTCTGGGACGCAAACTGACACAGCCGGAGAAGGACTACCTCCACAAGTGGACCTGGGAATGGGGCTTCTCCGACGAGGTCATCCAGCGCGCCTGTGACCTGACGGTCAACGCCTCGCGCCCCTCCTTCGCCTACATTGACAAGGTCCTGTCCGGGTGGCGCCTGCGCGGCGTGCGCAGCGTGGAGGACGCGGAGCGGATTCTGGCGGAGCGGGAGGGCCGCTCCAGCCGCCGCTCCACAAAGGCCGGCCCGGCCGGGCCGGTTGTGCCTGCCGGCCAGGGAAGCGCCGGCGAGAAGGGCAGCCCGCCAGGACAGTCCCGTCGCGGCAAGTACGACCACCTGATCATTGGCTAATGGGGGTGAGCCCGTGGAGGGGAGCCCGTTCCAGTTCTCCCAGGAGCGTCCTGCCCCGAGCCGGTGCCGCCGCTGCGGCCGGGACCTGGAGCCCATCGCCGTCCCCGTCCCCGGCCGCCCCGGTCAGGTGCGGTGGATCGCCCGCGTGCGGTGCGACTGCGAAATTGTGGAGTGGGAGCAGCGCCAGACCGAACTGCAGCAGACAGTAACAGGAGCCTCACATCAGGTGAGCGCCGGCGGTCTGGGCGATCGGTTTGCCGCCAGCAGCCTGGCCAACTTCGAGCGCCGCCCCGGGACCGAGGCCGCGCTGGCGGAGGCGGAGGCCTTCGTCCGCTCCTTCCGGGAACGTCACGGCGCCGGCGAGGGGTTGCTGTTCACCGGCCCTTTCGGCTCGGGCAAGACCCGCCTGGCGGCGGCGGTCTTGAACGAAGTGCAGGAGCGCTATCAGGAGAGCGTGCGCGGCGAAGTGGTGCCCGACCTGCTGCAGCGCCTGCGGACCACCTACGACCCCAAGGCCGTCGACAGCGAGGACAAGATCCTGCAGCCCCTGCTGCGTGCGGCCTTGCTCCTGCTGGACGACATCGGCGCCGAACGCGTCAGCGAGTGGGTGCAGGAGCGTCTGTTCCTGGTCATAGACCATCGCTACCGCCGCCGGTTGCCCACTCTGTTCACCACCAACCTCCACCCCCAAGACCTGGAGGAGCGGCTGGGAGGCCGCATTGTCTCGCGCATTGTGGGCATGGCGCGGCTGGTCCGCCTATCGTCGGAGGACTACCGCTTTCGAGAGCATCCCGGTCAGAGCGCCTGATCCGGAGGACGAGGCAGGTGAAGGAAGTTGGACAAGAAGCTGTACCTCTCGGACACTGACAAGAAGCTGTTCGGCGTCTGCGGCGGCCTGGCCGAGTACTTCGGCGTCGACTCGACCGTCGTTCGCCTGCTCTGGGTCATCGCCTTCTTCATCATGGGCACGGGCCTTCTGGCCTATCTGGTGGCCGCCCTCATCATGCCCCGCCGGCCCGGTATCGCACGCTGATGGTCCCATCGCCCGGGCCTGTGGCCTGGGCGGGTTTTCCGAGAAAAGGAAGAAGCCACCCGCCAAAACGGGTGGCTTCTTACGCTGTTCATTTCATACATGAGATTGGTGCCGAAGGTGGGAGTCGAACCCACACGGGGGGTTGCCCCAATCGATTTTGAGTCGATCGCGTCTGCCATTCCGCCACTTCGGCACTCGATTGCATTTCATGATACCATGAGCCGCCTGCTTGCAGCAAGTAACGGCATCTGGTTGCACTTCCAGAACTGCGCCAGGCGCTCCGCCAGAGCCTTGCCCTGGCCAAAGCCCCGTGTCGGCTGATCTGAATTTGGACGAACCACCATAGTTATGTTATCTTGGAAGAGCGTCGGGCGACCTGGCAGCCTATCCTGCCTGAGAAAGCTTTGTTTCTGGCCGTACCAGGGATTGAACGCGATCGCGTTGAATGGAGCAGGGGAATGACACGCCGGGACGCAGCGCCGCAGTCACGGCCGCTTTAAAAGGCGCTGCCGAGGGGGTGGCCGGTTGAGTCTCGAGGAAGAGTCCTTGTTGGCACGCGCCAGACAGGGGGACCTGGAGGCCTTTGAGCGGTTGGCAGCCGCCTACGAGCGCAAGGTCTACAACCTGGCCTACCGCCTGACCGGAAATCACGACGACGCCTCGGATGTGGCTCAGGAAGCACTGATCAAGGTCTACACCTCGCTCGGCGACTTCCGCGGCGACGCCAGCTTCTCCACCTGGCTCTACCGGGTGGTCTCCAACGCTTGCCTGGACGAACTTCGCCGGCGCAAGCGGCAGCGGGCCACGTCCCTCGATGAGCCCATGGCGACGGACGACGGCGGCCTGCCCCGCCAGTTGGCGGACCAGGGAGATGGGCCTGAGGAGGCCTTGGACCGTAAAGAGCTGCAGACCATGGTTCAGCGGGCCATTTCAGCCCTCGACGACGAGCACCGCGTGGTCATCGTCCTGCGCGACATCCAGGGTTACTCCTATCAGGAAATTGCGGATTATCTGGGACTCTCCCTTGGCACCGTAAAATCTCGGCTCAGTCGCGCCCGGACGGCGCTGCAAAAAAAGTTCTCAGAGCTGGAACTTTTCGGGCCGAATTTCGTCAGAAGGGTACAAGGGAGGTGATGGCAGGTGCTGTGTGATCGCGCCGAGGAGCTTTTGTCGGCGTTCCTCGACGAGGAACTGCCATCGCACGAGTCCCTATCCCTCGAAAGACATCTGCGGGCCTGTCCCGCCTGTACGGTGCGCCTGGGTGAGCTGCGCGAGGTCCAGGCGATTCTGGCGTCCTTGGAAGAGGTCGTTCCCCCTCAGGGGTTCAGCGCCTCTCTTCATGAGAGGCTGATTGCCGCCGCGCCGGCTCGGGTTGCCTCCATCGTGCCACTGGCGCCGCGCCGGGCAGCGCGCTGGAGCGCCGGCCGCTGGTTCGCCGCGGCCGCCGCCGCCGCCGTTATGACGGCCTCCGCCGGGTCCTATTACCTGCAGACCGCCCGCACGTTGCCGGTGCCGCCGCAGTTGGTCGCCGTGGATGACACCCCCGGCGGTATGAACTCGACCGGCCCCATCGGCCCGGTGAACCCGGGCAGCACGGCCCCGCAGCCGGGCGACAAGGTTCAGCCGACTCCCGGGACATCTGACGGTCTGTCATCTGGTGGTAAGGCCCAATCGGGCACGACACAGCCCGGCGCCCAGCCTGCAGCCGGTCAGTCCGACGCCGCGGATGGCTTGCAGCCCCCGGCGCCCACTCCCCGGGATAGCGTCGGCATCGCCACCCAGCCTGGCACTACCGGCAGCGGACAGCGCCCGACCGCCGTCGCCTCGCCGGCCTCTTCGCAGGAGCAGAGCCCCTTGATGGTGTACCAGGCCGAGTACCAGGTCCAGACCGCGAATCTGGATGAAGGGCTCAGCCGGCTGGTCACCTTGAGCCAGGATCTGAACGGCACCTTCCTGTCGGTGGGAAACTCGCGCCTGGATAACGGCACGCCCATCTCTATCTACGTCATCGGCGTCCCCTACAGCCGGTATCAGGAGGCCCGAAGCGGCATCCTGGCCATAGGTCCGACCCTGACGGTGTCGGAATCCGGTCCGCGCGACGTGACCGCCGAGGCCAATGCCCTCCGCCGCGACATGGACAGCCTCCTCAGCCAGGAGAAGCAGCTGCGGACGCAGCTTGCCGCCGCCACGTCGGATGGTGAGTCCAGCCAGATCTCGGTTCGCCTCAGCGAAGTGCTGCAGCAGATTACGGACAAGCAGGCCCGGCTCGAGCAGCTTCACGACCAGGCTCGGCTGGCAACCTTCCGCGTCACCCTGGTACAGCAGTAGAGCCTATCCTATGGGGGTTTGCCACCCATGGAGCGAAAGGTATCCGGATTCGTACTCATGACGGGCTTACTGCTGATAGTAGCGGTAGGCCTTTTCGTCGGTGGGCCCCGGCAACGCGTCGTCTCGGCCCAGCCGGTGCCACCGTCGGACCGTTCCATCACCGTGACCGGCGAGGCCTTTCTGGCCATGAAGCCGGACCACGTGCGCCTGCGGTTCACCGTCCCCCAGACGCCCCTGGGCCCCAACAACCTGGATGGCGCCACCCGCGTCACAACGGCCCTCCGCGCCCATGGCCTGAGCAGGGACGACGTGAGCGTGGTCCTGGCGGGAATCGCCTCAGCGGTTCCGGGGGCGCCGACGATGGCCCTGGTGGAGGCCAACCTGCGGGATGTGGGCCCTGATTCCGTGCGCGAGGCGGTTGACGCCGCCACTGCCCAGGGCGCACAGTTGGTGGAAGCCCGCTACGTCTCGACCAAGCATGACCAGATGGCACAGCAGGCCCTGAGCCAGGCGATGAAGGACGCGCTGTCGAAAGCCAGAGGGCTGGCCGGTGCGTCGGATGGCGCCGTGGGGCGGGTGAAGCGTGTCGAAGCCCAACCTGTGATGGAAGTGGGGGCGTCCCTGCTGGGGCCGGACATGCCGCCGTCGCCGGGTGCGCCTGGCTCTCCCGCGGCTCCGGTGGGCCAGGGTGCAGCCGGTTTTGGGCTTCGTGTCCGGGTTGTGGTGACCTACGAACTGCGGTGAATGGGTGCCGCGGCGTCTCAGGCAGCCCGCCCCTGGCTGGCGTCTCAACTGCATGGATGCGGAACAGGGAACAATGGGGTCCGGGCGGAGAACGCCCGGACCCCTTCTGTGTGCGCCCGGCAGGGATTGCCTTGACCGGCGGTGAAATTGAGCCAGCGAGGTGGTTTCGTTGCCCTCCGGCAAATTGATGTTGATAGACGGCAACAGCCTGGCCAACCGGGCTTTTTATGCCTTGCCCCCGCTGAACACGTCCCGGGGCCAGCCCACCAACGCTGTGGTCGGCTTTCTGAACATGCTGTTCCGGCTCCTGGAACAGGAGCGGCCCGAATATCTGGGCGTGGCCTTCGACCGCAGCGCGCCCACGTTTCGTCATGAGGAGTACACCGATTATAAGGCGCACCGCACCGGCATGCCGGAAGACCTGCGCAGCCAGATGCCCCTGCTCAAGCAGGTGCTGGCGGCGCTGGGACTGCGCCTTATTGAGAAGGACGGCTACGAGGCCGACGACGTGATCGGCACCCTATCCCGCCTGGGCGAGGAGGAGGGGCTCCAGGTCCAGGTGGTGACCGGCGACCGGGACGCCTT
>CALMNP010000186.1 GCA_937868875.1 uncultured Bacillota bacterium
GTGCTCGGGCTGCTCGTCAGGGGAGAGAGCAACCGCGAGATCGCCCAGCACCTGTACCTCAGCGACAAGACCGTGAAGCAGCACATGACCAAGATCCTGAGGAAACTCGGGGTTCGCAGCCGCTCCCAGGCCATCATCCACGCCGTACGCTCGGGCCTGGTCAAGTAGGCCAGGCCGTGCGCAGCAGGCCAGGCCGGCCGGCCGGGCTTCCCCCAGCAGCAAGGAAAACCGTGCGCAGCGGCCTGATCGGTCGGACGATCGGCCACCGGCACGGTTTTCGGTTTGGCGGACATCCCTTGAGCCCCTCGCTCGAGAGGCGTGGTGGGGCGCCACCAAAGGCTAGTTGCTCAGGTAGGCGCTGAAGAAGCGGGTCGCGGCCACGGCGTAGTCGCCGCGGGTCACGGTCTGCAGGGGCTTGAACGTGGCGTGCACCGTGGGCTGCAGATCGTATGGGCCCTGCGTCACGGTGAAATACGCGTTGAGGATGTTCAGGTCAAGGGCCAGTTGAACGTGCCCGCGGAACTCGGCGGGTATGTCCAGGGCGTCGTCGATGGGGATGCGGCTGTCGCCGTACTGAACGGTGACGCTATCGCTGTTGCGGGCGGCAGCCTCGCTCTCCAGGCCAAGGCTCTGCACCAGGGCGAAGGCCAGGTCCACGCGGCGGATAGACTGCGTGGGGCTGAAGGTGCCTGTGCCGGTGGGCAGCATCACGCCGCGGCCGGTCTGCGCCCTGTCGCGGAAAGCGGCGCCCCGGGCCGCCACCGCCTCGACAAAGGGCAGGTCGCCGCTCTTGACGTCCTTGAAGGTGTTCGAGCCGTCCAGGGGCAGGAACTGGCGGATTTCTGCGCCCATCACCAGGTAGTTGGCCATCTCCCGGCGCGTCAGGGCTTCGTCTGGCCGGAAGGTCCCGTCGGAGTGGCCATCGACGAGCCGCTCCCCTACGGCCAGGCGGATCGCCGCCTCTGCCGGGTCACCGGCGATATCATTCAGGCCGGAATCTCCGGAGGCCGTCTTGAAGATCAGCGTGCCCTGAACCTCCTCGGGCAGCGCGGCGCCATCGGTCGGATTCAGGGGGTCGCCGCGCAGCCCCCGCAGCTCAAGCGTCCAGGCGCCAGGCAGGGGCGAGGTGACGGAGACGGTCCGGTCCGGGTAGAGCGCAAACAGGAGGGAGACGCCGGAACTGTACTCCGTGCCGTCGGGGGCGATCAGCACCAGGTTGATGGGGTTGCCGGTCTGCTCCATCAGCCCGTAAGCGTTGACCCGGGCCGCCAGTTCGGTCAGGCCGGGCGGCACTGTGAAGGGATAGCGGTTCGTGGACGCGAGCGCGACGGGGTTGTAGTCGACCGTAAAGGGGCTGCGGGTGACCGACACGTTGACGCTACTGTTGAACCGGCGCGACATGTTCAGGGTCTGGCCGTAGTCCCGGCTCTGGTAGGCCCGATCCACCGCAGCGTACGCATTGACATACCCGGCTCCCGCCTCCCAGGGCTCCCGCCCCGGTATGTTGGTCGCCGTCTGCTGCAGGATCTGCTTGACCTCGGCGGGCGTCAGCCGGGGGTTGGTCTCCAACATCAGCGCCACGATGCCCGCCACGTGCGGAGTAGCCATAGACGTGCCGCTCATGACGGTGTAGTAAGGCAGGTAGGCCGGTTCGATCATCGTCGCGTCGTCGGTGGCGGCAAGGCTGGAGACTGGCGCGACAGCCCGGGTGGAAATGATGTTGACGCCCGGCGCCGTGATGGTGGGCCGGTCCTCCCAGGTCCAGGTCTGGCCGTCCAGGGTGAAGGTGCCGCCCTTGCCCTTCGCGCCGCGGGAGGAGAAGTCGGCCAGTCGCCCCTGCTTGTCCCCCGCCGCCACGGAAATGACCCAGGGCGCCTGGGCGTACGGGTTGTGGGTGTCCTCCCCCGGGCCCTCGTTGCCCGCGGCAAAGGTAACCACGATGTTCCTCTTGTATACCAGGTACGTGGCGATGCTGATGGGGTCGTTAGGATCAAAGTCGCCGGTGGTACCCCAGGAGTTGGTCACGACCCGGATGCCGTATTCGAACTGATGCGTCAGGGCGTAATCAAAGCCACCCAGGGCGTCCAGGATGAGCAGTGCGGCGCCGGAGCCATACCCGATCAGGTCAGCGCCTGGGGCCACCCCTTCATACTTGCCGCCGGAGGCTGCGCCCGTGCCGCCGACGGTACCAGCCACGTGGGTGCCGTGACCCGAGTTGGTGTCCGTGTTCGGCACGTTCTCCACGTAGGCAATGGGCAGCAGGTCACTGTATGCGTGCGGGTTCGTGGACCCCAGAGCGTTCTGCTTGAGGTTGCGGCCGAAGGCGATGTCCTGGTGTGTGCCGTCCACGCCGCTGTCGTTGATCACCACGCCGACGCCCCGGCCGGAAATGGGCATCCCGCCGTTGCGTGCCATCATGGTGGGGTCGGTGCGGACACGATCGACGCCGGTCAGGGCCGTGGCGTCCGCGTTGTAGTACTGGAGCGGCGCATTGTAGTAGATGGAACGGACGCCCGGCATGGCGGCCAAGGCATCTACCTGAGCCCTGGTGAGCAGCACGCCGGCCATGGGAAGGGATTGGAACGCAAAGCCCTGGCTGACGCCCGCCTGGCGCAGCAGGGTAAGCTGGGCCTCAGACGGCGCCGCTTCACCGTCAAAGGTGACGACCGCGCCGACGGGCTCTAGGCTGTTCGTCAGGGCGGTCAGCAGCCTGGCGTCTACCACCGCTCCCCCGGCTGCGGCTGACGCGGGAAGCGGTGCGGTCAGCGCCGCACCCGTAGTCAGCGCCAGGGCCAGAGTGAACGCCAGGAGTGCTCGGGTCATTCTCATGGGCGCATCTCCCTCCTGAGTGGGGCGGCTTGGCCATGCCGCCCTTTGGTTCCATTTTGACGGGCAAGGAAGCCCGGCGCCATCCGTCTGAGGTGGTGATCCTGTGGTCCGGAAGTTCTAGTCTCACGTTGGTGCCTATCCGACCAAGGTTGTGATCCGCGCCGCGGCCGCGGGTCAAGATTACAGAGCAGGTAGTGAAGGTTGGGGACCTTAGGAAACC
>CALMNP010000187.1 GCA_937868875.1 uncultured Bacillota bacterium
CGGACCGCGACCAGGGGGCGGCACGGGTGCTGGTGGAGTTGGAGCGTTTCCAGGAGGCCCTGCTGGCCTGGTGCTCGGCGGAAATGCACTTCGCCTCGGCCTCGCCGGTATCTGCCACCAGCCTGCTGGCGCGGTATGCCCTGGAGTACAGTCGGGCTCTGGAGACCTACCTCCACCGCAAGATGGCCCACCTGGGCGGCGTCCGGGAGCTGACCGTGCGCGGGCGCCGCACCACCCTGGCTGGTCTGGAGGAGCTCGGCCTCCTGGACCTGGGTCTCTGCGGGGACCTGCTCGGCATGCACCCGCCGATGTTCTTCGTCGAGCCCAACGGGTCCGGCCAACTGGTGGAGGACCTGGTCGCCTTCCGCCACCAGTGCCGGGGCATCGTGGCTCACGCCCGGACTACCGTCTCCCGCGCCGAGCTGGTGGAGGTGCGCGACCACGCCCTGCGGCTGCTGGTCCGCCTGGCGGAGGGACTGCGCCGGTCCACAAGCTGGTCAGCCGGAGCCGGACCGGCCAACCTGCCCGCCTGACCGCTCGTCCCGACCTGATGCCCGCCTGTCGACACCGGGCCTTTCCCGCCCTTTCTTGTCGGAGCACGCGATGACGGCGCATGTTGTCGACTTCTTTTGCGATAATCGCCCGGAAAATGGGAGGATTTGCCACGGTTCTTGTTGTATGCTACCCCAGCGATTCGCTTGGCGGGCCACATCAGGAGTCGTAGCTACAAGCGCATCAAAGCCCGGACTTTCCGCCGTTCCCCGGGGTGGCCGTACCCAGGGGGCCGAGCAGCCGCCGGAACACGGCCCCGGCAGCTGCTCCAGAAAGGAAGGGACTCGGGAATTTTGTTGGGGAGTTTGGATGAGATTGGAGCGACCGCCCGACCCGCCGTCGTCAAGGGGCGGGTCGGGCGACTGGGTGAGGCCCTGTTCAAGTGTGCCGTTTGTACCCGAACTCATTGGGTTTCTGCCGCCCTCGTATACGGACTGAAGAACATGGTCAGCGTGGAGGCGGGTGAGCGGGTGGAAGGGCCCAGTCTGGTCTGCCCTTCCTGCGGCGACCAGGCTTTCCGAATCGGCGACCCCCGTCTGTTGGGGCGCAGGCCTCCGGCGACCGGGGCCCTGACTTCGGCCCCTTCGGGCTCCAGGATCCGAACCGTGCCGGCACGCCTGCGGCACGTGTGCGATGCCGTGGTGGCAACGCCCGAGAGCCGCGTGGCGGTGCTGAATGTAGGAACCGGAGAGATTCTCTACCTCAGCCGCCGTTCACGCCGGCACTTCACCGCGGCAGACGAGCCGGGACCCTATGGCCGGGAGCTGGACGCCTGGATGGCGTTGCAGTCCAGCGAGTTTGAACGCCTGCCGGAGCTCGACAGTGAGGAGCGCCGCTCCCTCATGCGCCGGTTTGTGGGCACACTGGGTAATGACCGCATACGAGACCGTCTCTGGCGCCTGACGGAGCGGCGCATGCCGTACGCCGGCTTCCGCCGGGGTCTGAGCCACCATCCCTGGCATGAAGGGCGCTGGCTGGAGTACTCGCGCCGTTACATCAGGCCTGTGATCATGGACTGGCTGGAACAGGAAGGTCTGGTGCTGGAGGCAACGGGGTCGTGATCGACGACCGCAGGCGGCGCAGCTTAAACTGACGCCGGGGAGCATGGGGCTCCCGGGTGCGGGGTGTCAGGCACAACATGGGCGGAGCGCCGTCGCCGCGTCAGGGAGGGGAGGGGAGACTCTGCCCCTCCCCTGATTTTTCAACCCTCTCTTTTGCCGCTTTTGGGTAAAATCTGGCAGGGTCTGGCACCGGCCGCGGCGAATCCTCCACGTGGAGGGACTCGCCGTGGACTTTCGCAGTCTTGCCCTCAGCCTGACGCGCGAGCTAGATCGTGAGTTTGGCGAAGACCCCGCAGTCAGTCACCCCCGTGGTCGCACCAGCCAGGCCCTGCAGCTCCTCCACCAGCAGCTTGACGACATCGTCGCCGGGCGGCGGCGGTTTCAGTGGGTTCACGCGGCCCGCCTCTTCGGGCTGGTGCCACGGCAGGGCCCCGCCCTGCTCTTGGAGCCGCCCGACCTTGTCTCTCTCCTGCAGGAGGGGCTCAAGGCCGGCCGCAGCTTCCTGGTGGTGGGACCCTCGCGCCCTGAACTGGACCGGGCCCTCGCCAGGAGCCCGGTGAAGCCCATGGGTACGGCCGGGCAATGGGCGGAAGCCCTCTTGCCGTTGGTCGAGGCCTGGGACTCCGCGCGCACCCGGAGGCAGGAGGCTTATGCCCACCAGGAACGGCTGTCCCGCGGCCTAGCGCGCCTCAAGGAGATGCACGACCTTCGCCAATGGCAGGTGCGGGTGGCGGACAAGGCCGCCTCTCTGGTGCCTGAGGTGGAGCGCCTTCGCCTCTCCACCCAGGAGTTGCAGACCAGGCTTACGGAGCTGGACCGCCAACTGGAACGGGTGCGCAAGGCAGGCGCCCTGGGGCGCTGGGCCCTGGGCCTGCGCGACGACGAGACGGCTGCCGAGCGCGACCAGGTCTCCCTTGAACTGCGCATGGGCCTGGGCGCTCTCCACATCCGCGAGACCGAGCTGCAGAAGTGGCGGGGGGAGGCCCTCTCCCGCCAGCAGACGCTGCGTCAGTTGGAGAGCGGCTTCGAAGGGGAGTTTGGCTGCCGGCCGGAGCCGGAGACCTTGACCCGGCTGCTCAAGGAGTCCAAGGAGCAGGCCAGGCAGTTGGACGCCGCCGTCCGAGAGGCCGCGGTGTCTATGGAGCAGGCGCAGGAGACACTGCTCCAGGGGGCGCGGCTGGTGAGTCTGGCGTTTGACGAATGGCCCGCCTCTCCGGTACTCTTGGACCTGGAGTATGACACTGTGGCCTTGCTTCGGCCGGAGGCCCTTCATCCCGGCTTTCTCTTCCTGGCAGCGGGCCTGGCCCGGTCCCGGGTGGCTACATACGGTCTGCCGCCGGAGCCGCCGGCCGAGCCCCGGGCGCCACGGCGTCGCGCCTCTGCGGCGCGGCGTCCCCTGAAGGCCGTTGGCGCGCTGCCCAAGGCCCGCGAGAAACGCATGCAGGGGCCGCGGGTGAAGGAAGGGCCGGATGAGGTAGACTAGAGGTACCCGTCGAAGGCCCGCTCGGCGCGGGCCCTCTTCGTTTGGTCAAGGAGGATGGGTTTGGATAATCTGGACAAGGCACTGACCGACCTGTTCGGACACGCGCAGTTCCGCCCCCGGCAGCGGGAGGCGGTAGAGGCCGTTCTGGCGGGCCGTTCCGTCGTCGCCGTGTTTGCCACCGGAGGCGGCAAGTCCCTGTGTTATCAGCTGGCCGGGTCCCTCCTGCCGGGGGTGACCCTGGTCTTCTCACCGTTGGTCTCGCTCATGAAGGACCAGTCGGAGACCCGCCTGGCCCACCGGCTGAAGCTCACCACCATCAACAGCCACACCCCGCCGGACGAGGCGGCGGAGCGCCTGAAGGGCCTGGCGGACGGCACCTACCGCATGCTGCTGGTGGCTCCCGAACGCCTGCGCCGGCCCGACTTCGTGGAGGCCGTGCGCCGCGTGCAGGTGAGCCTTCTGGTGGTGGACGAGGCCCACTGCATCTCGGAGTGGGGCCATGACTTCCGCCCCGACTACCGCCTCATCCGGGGCTTCCGCGAGTGGCTGGGCAAGCCGCCGGTGATGGCTCTGACGGCTACGGCCACACCCCAGGTGCGCAAGGACATCAAGACCCAATTGGGCGTTCCCGACGCCGTGGAAGTGGTGGGGAGCGCCGACCGGCCCAATATCGCCATCAGCGTGCAGAGGCTTCGCTCCGAGCGGGTCAAGCTGGAGGAGGTGGGGCTGGCCCTCCGCGCCACCCTGGGCATGGGCCTGCGGCCGGGCGGCGAGCGTGATCCGGAGTCGAGCAGCGTCATCGTCTACGTGCCCACCACCCGGGCCGCAGAGCGGCTGGCTGAGGACCTCACCCAGCAGCTTCGTCTCAAGGTGCTTCCCTACCATGCCAAGCTTCCCCCGGCCATGCGCACCAGGGTTCAGGAGGCGTTCATGGGTGGGCAGGCCCCCGTGGTGGTGGCCACCAACGCCTTCGGCATGGGCCTGGACAAGCCCGACGTCCGCCTGGTGATGCACTACGGCGTACCGGCCTCGCTGGAGGCCTATTATCAGGAGATCGGACGGGCCGGCCGCGACGGGCGCCCAGCCCGGGCCCTCCTTCTCTACACCGCCAAGGACGTGGACTTCCGCCGCTGGCTGCTGGACGAGGGACGCGTGCGCCCGGACGACGTGCGCAAGGTGCTGGACGCCCTCATGGCCGGCCAGTCACCGGACCTGGCCCCGCCACGCCGGGCCCAGGCGGCGGCTCCCGCCAGACCCCAGAAACTCCTGACCGGCAGGCGCGGCGTCCGGCCGCCGGCCCGCACGATCGAGTTGCCCCTGCCCCAGGAGGAGGCGGCCGCCACCAAGCTGCAGGCCATCCTGACCGAGTTGGAGATGCAGGGCGTCATCGATCGCCGAGCGAAGGGGCCTGCCTCCATCCGCGTCGGCGTCAACATGGAGGAGGGCCTGGACAAGGCCGTGCTGACGGCCGGCACCCTGCTGGACCGGCTCTACCGTCAGCGGCTCGTGAAGTTCCGGAAGGTAGAGGAGTTTCTGGCCACCGCCGGCTGCCGCCGCGACTTCATCCTGCGCTACTTCGGCGAGAAGCTGGGCAAGAAGCTGCGGCCCTGCTGCGACCGCTGCGCCCGCACCACGGACTCCGCACTGGTGGGCGGGCTTCCCCAATCCACGCGCCGAGTGCGCATCAGCCGCCCCCCGGGAGACACGGAGAAGGCACGCGCCCGGGCCGCTCAGGGCGCAGACGAAGCGGCGAGATCCGGCAGGATGTCCGTGGAGGCCGTGCTGCAGGCCGGCAAGCACCGGGACGTCTCCGCCGTGCCGGCCCTCCTCGGTCTGCTGGAGGCGGACCGGGAGGAGACGGTGCTGGCGGCCAGCACGGCTCTGGGGCGCATCAAGGACGACCGCGCCGAGGCACCGCTGCGCCGTCTGCTCACCGACCCCCGGCCTCAGGTTCAGCGGCATGCCGCCCAAGCCCTGGGTGAACTGGGCCGCACCCTGGAGACGGTGCTGGCTCTGGAGCTGATGGCTGCCGGCCAGGAAGGAACACCGTCCGGGCGAGCCGCCTCTCTGGCCCTGGCCCGCGTGAAGCGGCGGGCCAAGCCTCATACTCCCGCCGGCAAGGCGGTGCGTGACGCGGCAGGCGACGCCTCCGCCGACCAGCCGCTGGACGCTGCTGAGAGCGGGGTTCTGGCGGTCCTGGCCGGAGCCCTGGGCACCGTCACGGAGGAGGACGTGGCTCTTCACGTCAGCGGCAGGCGAGCCCACCCCTCCCTGGCTCCAGAAGCCTTCGGCCTGCTGCGCGCCACACCCACTGCGGCCGTTCGCCGCACCTTTGCCCGGCTGCGCGAGCAGGGCCTGTTGCGGGGAGGAGAGGTTCGCGGCCGTTCGGCCAGCCTTACCCAGCGCGGACGGGCCGCGCTGGTCTCTCACCGTGGGTAGTTGGAACGCGGCACGGGCAGACAAACGAGCCCCGGCAGGGATGCCGGGGCTCGTGCTATAGCGGATGAATCTGCGCTTAACGGAACAGGAACAGGTAGAGGGCCGCCTGGGCCAGAGCCAGCAAGGGGAAACCAACGCGGAACGAGTCATGGCGCGTCTTGTGGCGGAACAGGCGCATGCCGGCCCAGGCGCCCGGCGCGCCGCCCAGCCAGGCGAGGGCCCACAGGCTGCGCTCAGGGATGCGGCGCCCTCCGCCCCTGGCCAGACCCTTGTCCAGCCCCATGACGATGATGGCGCCCAGGTTGATCAGCATGATGTAGACGT
>CALMNP010000188.1 GCA_937868875.1 uncultured Bacillota bacterium
CTTCTACCACGTCCGTGCTAGCGCTGGGCGACACCCTGGCCTTGCTCCTATCTCACCTGAAGGGATTCAGTCGCGCGGATTTTGGGTTTTACCATCCGGGGGGAGCTCTGGGGAGTGTGTTGCGAAAGACGGATTGGGAACGGAGCGGGACGGATGGCCAGTATTCTTCTTGACGAAATCCGTGCACAGCCTGGGGCACTCGAGGCCCTGGCCGATGGGCTGGCCGGGAGTGACAGCCCCTGGGCTGCCTTGGAGCCCCTCTTCCAGCGTTCCCAAGCGCGTCCCCACATCATCCTGACAGGGATGGGCGCTTCCTATTTTGCGAGTCTGGGTCTGCAGCAGTTGCTGGCAAGGATGGGACTTCGGCTTGCCGCACTGGAGGCAAGCACCCTCCTGGACTATCCGGATACCTGGTTCGAGCCCAAAGCCGTCGTGGTTGGGGTATCGCAGTCCGGTGAAACCCAGGAAGTGGTGTCTCTTACAAGGCGCCTAAAGGGTCGCTATCCGGTTGTAGCGATAACCAACACTGAAGCCAGTACCTTGGCCAAATTGGCCGACGCAGTTGTGCCGCTGAACCTGGGCATCGAGAAGAGCGTCAGTGCAGTGAAGACGTTCACCGGTACGCTCCTGGCACTATGGTGGCTTGGTGAACACGTTCTCGGGCGGTATAACAGAACGACATGGTTGCAGGAGGTCCAGGCGCTATGCCGTGATCTCAGGACTCTCCTGCAGGGACCAACTCCGTTTGCGGATGTTCTGGGTGCCGAGCTTGCCGGACACTCGACCCACCTCTTCGTCAGTACCGGCGTTTCCCTGGCGACGGCGGCTCAGGGGGCTCTGATGGACAAGGAGATCATGGGGCATCCGGCAGAGGCACTCAGCGCCGGCTATTTGAAGCATGGCCCTATGGAGGCGGTGGGACCAGAGTCCGTCCTGGTGTTTACCGGCCTCCCTGAGGTTCTCGATGAAGACACGATCCAGTTAGTTTGGGACGCCCAGCGCTTCGGAGCCGCCACGTACGGCATTGGACGGGGTGAGGGCTGGCGGTCCATCCTGGGCCCGGAACGTTTGTCGGTAGTCCCCTCCTGTACCGAGCTGTCCTGGCTGGTCAAGGAGGCTTTAATTCTTCAGTTATCAATCAACCAGGCTGGTATGGCTCTGGGACTCGAACCCGGTGTCTCCCGAAAGGTGAGTAAAGTCTACACCGGCTCGGGACGGCATGGCGTCACCCCTACTCAGTAGAGCCCGGAGGGCAAGCCTCCGGGCTCCATGGTCTGGTGCATTCGCCGTTATATTGTCATGTAGACGAAGGCATTTTTAGTGCCCAATACAAAAACCACTGACGCATGCGCGGGTGCGACGACCTTCCTCTACGGGTTGTTGAACCTGTGGCCTGGGGCCCTCCCACAAGTGCCCAGTCCTGCTCCTGTCCTGGCACTGTCATTGGCCCTATCGACCTGCTGTGCGCGTAGCCCTTCCATGAAATAGGGTAAGCGGGTAACACGCTGCCCCCGCCCCCCGCCAAACCGGACGTGCAGTTTTCCCGCATCCGGCTTTCTCAATCGTTACCCCATCTCAGGGGTCTGTAGGCCTCGGGTAGCAGCGAGGTCAGGGACAGCAAGCCCTGCTTCGCCAGCGACCGGTTGGGTAGGCGGCGGTTCTGGTGTGAACTGGAACCGCCTTCTTCTTTTCCATGAACGCCCGCAAGCGCATCCGTATCCACTCGTCAAGCCGTCCGTAGAGCATCTTCACGTTGCCCCGACGCTGGTAATTGCCCCACCCGTGGATGAGTGGGTTGAGGGCCTTTACTATCTGCTGCAGGTTCTGCTTGCCTTCGAGAATCCCCTTGGAGATCTCCATCTCCAGAATGCCTGACTGGCCCGACTCATCGAGGAGGCTTAACTGGCAGGAGACCTCCCTTTCCACAAGCATGCTGTGCTTCCTGACCAATATTGCGGCTAAGTCCATCCGGGAGCGGCTTGCGCCGCTATGGGAGGCGGGAATCCCGCTGCCAGTGGCGGGTATGGCAAAGAAGTACCGGCAGGGGCGAGGGGTCCGTGCTACTGCCACCCTCGAACAGTTTCTAGGAGGAGAAAGACCCCCTGCAATCCGGCAACTGCTTTGGCTAAGTCTCACGACCTGGGAGCGATACCAAGTGGACTTCCTGCACATGGCTCAGCTTACACAGGGCCGCTTGGACGCCACCGCCATTGCCCGCCGGCTTGGCTTGCATCCGGAACTGGTCGCCGAATATCAGGTTCTGGAGCGACGCACCGGTGGTGCCGCTCAGTTAACCGACTCACTCCCCGGCCGGCTGGCTACTGAAACTCCTCTCCCCTTGACTGGTGAATCCC
>CALMNP010000189.1 GCA_937868875.1 uncultured Bacillota bacterium
CGAGGACGTCGTATCCCCGCGCCTCCAGCATTCGCCGGAGAAATCGGAACGGCGGTCACATGCGCATCGAGGCCTCCAGCACGCGGACGGCCAACTCCTGGCTGAGCAGGGCGTCGCGGCCGCTGGTCAGGGGGACGCGGCCGGTGCGCACGCACTCGGCGAAGTGCCGTGCCTGGTCGACGAATCCGCGGCGTTCCAGCGTCGGAGTCCAGGTCCCAAAGCCGTGGGTGACCGACTCCACGCCCCCGCAGATCTCCAGGGCGTCCATGCCGCGGACCTCTAGAGTGCGGGCGCCCTCGTGACAGGCCAGCCGCTCCTGCCAGGAGCCGGCGACATGGCTGAGCACCAGGACCCCCATCCCCCCGCCCGCAAAACGCAAAGTGGCCGAGAGGCTGCGGAAGACGGTCCCCGATTGGTGGGCCGTGGCCTCGACCGACTCCACCTCGCCACCGAACCAGCGCAGCAAGTCGAGCTGGTGAATAGCGTCATCGATAACCGCCGTCTCCAGGTCGTCCCCGGCGAAGGTGCGCAGCTTCTCAGCCACCACCAGGGCCGGACGCCCCTCGAGGCGCTGGTGGGCCTCGGCGTAGAGGGGCGCGTAGCGGCGGTTGAAGGCTACCATCAGCGTGCGCCCACGATCCTCCGCCATCCGCACGAGGGCCTGTGCGTCCGCCAGGGACCGCGCGATGGGCTTCTCCAGCAGCACGTCCAGCCCCCGCTCCAGGGCCAGGGCGGCAGCCTCCGTGTGGTTCTCCGTCGCGGTGAGCACCACGGCAGCCTGGGCGCCCAGCTCCCGGGCCCGGTCCAGGTTCTCCGTCATGGAGCCGGTCAGGGCGGGAACGCGGAACCGCGCGGCTACGGGACGTGTGCGCTCCGGCGAGCGGCCGTAAAGCCCCACCACTTCGACCTCCGGCAGGTCCACCAGCACCGGCAGGTGCGCCTTCTGGGCAATGCCCCCGGAACCGAGAACCACCACGCGCAGCCGCTCCGAAGCAGAAGACCGGTCAGGCACCATGTTGCATCCCTCCCCTATCGAACTACGACAAACCCGGGGCGCAGCCCTGCTCCGAACATGTCAGCCCTTAGACGTTCAGCCACGGCGTCTGGTTTCTTCGACGAGTAGGAAGAAAGCCCGGCCGCAGAGCCGGGCTTTCTGTGCAAATAGCGTATTGAAACGGGCGGCGTGACGGAACGGGCGGGGACCCGGTCAGGGCAACACGGACCAGAAGCGGCTGTCCTCCTGCCCCAGGCGCCATAGTGCGATACCGCCCAGGCCGTACTGGCGGACCACGTCCAGCTTCTGCTCCACCGAGTAGCTGTTCTCGAACCACACGGTGTGGGCGGTGCCGGCATTATCCCAGTAAGTGAAGTGGGCCTCCTGGGCCTTGTCATCCCAGATGACGGGCGCGTTGCGGCTGGCGGCCAGCGAGACAGCGTCACGGGCGTAGATCACGCCCCAGTCATCGCGCGCAGGCCATTCGTAGCCGTAACCAGCAACGCCCAGCAGGATCTTGGAGGCCGGGATCTGGGTGACGGCGTACTTGGCCACGCTCTCCACCCAGGGGAGGGCAGCGACGGGTCCGGCGGCCGTGTCTTGATTGTGCTGGTCATAGGTCATGATCTGCACGTAGTCGGCCAGGCTGCCCAGGCTTCTGTAATCGTAGGCGGCGGCGCCATCGTTGAGCGAGTCGTCGCTGCTCCACTTCGGCCCGACGGCCACGGCCAGCAGCTTGCCGTTCGCATGAAGGCGTCCCGCCAGGTCCCTGACGAGGGCGGTCAGTCCGTCCCGCATGGAGGGATCCAGCGACTCAAAGTCCAATACCGCGCCGTCCAGACCGTTCTGGATCACGGCCGCGGTGATGGTTTGCGCTGCCTTGCGGCGGGCAGTGGCGTCGTACAGCACGTTATTGTTTCCATCAGCGTTGTTGAATAGGGCCAGCACCTTGGCGCCACCATCGTGGCTGGTCTGCATCACCTTGTTCCAGTTCCAGCCCCCGTTGCTCACCGTGCCGTTGGCGTTGACGCTGAACCAGAAGGGTGAAACCAGGTCCATCTGGCCAGCGTGTGCTGAGAGCGAGTTTAACGCGTCATTGTCGTCGGACCAGTTCTGGTCATAGTAGCCCAGGACAGTCACCTGGCCTGGTGGGGCCGGTGGGGTCGGCAGGGCCGGCGGCGGTGGCGGAACCGGTGGCGCGGGCGGCAGCAGGGCCGAACGGAGAGCGCTCAATGTCCGCGGTCCCACCACACCATCGGTGGTCAACCCATGGTCCTTTTGAAAAGAAACGACGGCCGCGCGTGTGGCCTGTCCAAAGATGCCGTCGGCCGCTCCGGGCGAGTAGCCCGCCTGAGCCAGCAAGGTCTGCACCTGCGCGACGTCCTGCCCGCGGCTGCCGTAACTCAGCAGCCGGTCGCCGAGAGCGTAGGCGAGGGCGTCGCCAGGGCTGAGCACGCTTCCAATGATAGCCGCCAGTAGGGTCAGTGTCAGCAGGGTCCGCCAGGGGCGGCGTCCCGATGAGAAGGGCAAATGCAACAGAGACACACTCCTCGTCCGCTTGGGGTTGTAGCCCCAGTGTACATAAGGTGTGTTCTGCTGTCACTTTGCGCAGCCCCGCGATATCCATCGCTATACTGCCATAGCTTCCGGGCCTGTCCAATGCTGGCTTTTGTCGACAGAATTCGTAGTTGTGGGCAATTGTGGCATAACCCGCACAGGCGTTGCGGCACCCTGCCAGGCTCAGTTCACGTCGCCCAGGTAGAGCGCGCCTTCCGGCAGCGGCTTCGTCAGCAGCGTCTTGAGGGCCGACGGATACAGCCGGTACTCCTGCAAAGCCTTGAGGGGCGCCCACTCAATGTCCTCCTGCATCGTGTCCGGGTTGGTCGCGCCGCCCCGGGCGGGGTCCTCTCGAAGGATGGCTGCAAACATCAGCTCCAGCTGGTGCACGTGTTCGTGCTCGCCGGCAAACTCATGGTTCGCGCTGATGTAGTCTCGGACGAAAAGCAGGGGGCCCGCTTCTACCGGAACGCCCACCTCCTCCAGGCACTCCCGCCTGAGTGCATCGGCCACCGCCTCGCCCGGGTTCTGCCCGCCGCCCGGTAGGAGGTAGAAGATGCCTTGCTGGTCGCGGTTCCTGGTCAGCAGGATCTCACCGCCGCGGATGATGATAGCCTTGATGGAAACACGGATGTGGTTCAAGGCGTGGCCTCCTCACATGAGTGGGCTGCAGGACATGGAGCCAAGAACAAGCCGCCCTCCCGCCGGGCCTACAATCGATGCGACGGGCGGACTGCTTGTCCCCCAAATAGGTGAAAAGCAAACGTCCCGGTGGAAGCCTTTCCCCTGCCTTTTCAAGGAGTGCCGCGCATTTCCTCCTGCCTCAGCCCTCGAACCGATATACACATAGGTGTAGTCCAGCCGCAGCCCGTCCGGGCCATCCTCGTGGAGCACCTGGTTGGTGCCGGCGAGGTAGTGGAAGGTCGTGGTCTGGCGGCCCTGGCCGCGGTGGTTGAAGGTGGTCTTGGAGAGGCGTCGCCCTTCGGCGTCGTAGGTGAAGGCGATGCCGTCGCCGTCGGCCCAGACCAGCTGGGTCAGGCGGCCGCGCTCATCCCAGGTGAGATCGGCGGTGCCAGTCTGAATCAGGGAGCCGGCCTCGTCCCAGGTGTAG
This sequence comes from uncultured Bacillota bacterium, assembly GCA_937868875.1. GTDB lineage: Bacteria > Bacillota > Sulfobacillia > JAMDAP01 > JAMDAP01 > JAMDAP01. The sequence goes on from CALMNP010000189.1 coordinate 3,663, forward strand.
TTAAAGGTTTCGTCGCGGATCGGGTCGTGGACGGAGACGAGCTGGTTCAGGTCGTTGTACTCGAACTCCTGACCCACGATGGTGTAGCCCGCCGCCACCTGGCGCACGGTCTTCTCCAGGCCGGCGGTGTCCCCCGGCGGGACGTGGGTCTC
>CALMNP010000190.1 GCA_937868875.1 uncultured Bacillota bacterium
TGCCCAGGGTTCGGGGCCTGGAATGGCGAATTCTTCGGCATGAACAAGACATTTCGGCCTTACAGTCCCAACCAGATCCTGCTCCTGCCCCCGGCGCTGCAGGACTGGCTTCCCAAGGACCATCTGGTCTACACGCTGAGTGACATCGTGGACTCGCTGGACCTGTCACCGATCATCAGCCACTATGAGCAGGAACTGCGGGGGTACCCGCCCTACCACCCAGCGATGATGACGAAGGTGTTAATCTATGCCTACTCGCAAGGTGTATACTCGTCCCGCAAGATTGAGAAGCGGCTGCATGAGGATGTGGCGTTCCGGGTGGTGGCTGCCGGCAACACGCCGGACTTCAAGGCCATCAGCGAGTTCCGGCGTCGGCATCTCAGTGCCTTCAAGGACTTGTTCGTGAAGGTGCTGCAGCTCTGCCAGCAGGCTGGGATGGTGACGCTGGGCCATGTAGCCATTGATGGGACCAAGATCAAGGCATACGCCTCCAAGCACAAGGCCATGAGCTATGGGCGGATGAAGGAAGAAGAGGCGCGGCTGAAGGCGGAGATCCAGGAACTGACCCAGAAGGCCGAGCAGGTGGACCAGCGCGAGGACGAGCGGTATGGCTCGGACAAGCGGGGCGATGAACTGCCTCAGGAACTGGCCTTTCGGGAAAGCCGCCTGAAGAAGATCCAGGAGGCCAAGGCCGCTCTGGAAGCGGCAGCCAAGGCCGCGGCAGAAGCCGGGCCAGAACCGGACCCCGGTGACCCACCTCGGGGTGGGGGGAAGAAGAGGAAAAAGCGCAAGGTCCAAGAGGAGCCACGAGAGCGAGACCAGCGGAACTTCACCGACCCAGACTCACGGATTATGCGGGCAGGCAAGACGTTTGTGCAGGGGTACAACGGCCAGGCGGCGGTCGATGCAAAGAACCAGGTGATTGTAGCGGCGGAGGTCACCAACCAGGGCGCGGACGCACCGCAACTGCCGGGCATGGTGGAGCAGATGGTGGAGAACACAGGTAGGGCAGCCCAAGAAGCCTCGGCGGATGCGGGTTACTACAGCCAAGCCAACGTGGCCGTGCTGGAGCAAAAGGGAATCGAAGCGTTCATCCCACCTGACAAGCTACCACGCCGCTGGCGGCGAGAGCCCGCGCCGAGAGGGCGGATACCGCGTCAGTTGTCCACCGCAGACCGGATGCGCCGCAAGCTGCGAACCAAGCGGGGAGCAGCGCGGTACCAACTCCGGCAAGAGACGGTGGAGCCGGTGTTCGGACAAATCAAGGAAGCCCGGGGCTTTCGGCGGTTCTCACTGCGCGGCTTGGAGAAGGTCCGAGCCGAATGGCAGTTGGTCTGCCTTACCCACAATGTCTTGAAACTGGCGGCACAGCGGCGGGCCACTGCTCTCAAGCAGGCTTCATAGAGGGGGAAGTCCCCGTCGCCCTGCCGCAGGGTGGGCGAACGCGCCGGCGACCCCATTGGGCGGATGCCTCCGACTGGATTTT
>CALMNP010000191.1 GCA_937868875.1 uncultured Bacillota bacterium
TCCACCACCTGATGAGCCACTCCAGCGGGCTGCCAGGCCTCCCCTGCCTGTTTGGGGCGCGGGTGGACAGCATCTTGGGGGACCCCAACCGGGCCCGCCTCGGCTTCTCCGATGAGAGCTTCAACGTGCCCCGCGTCAAGACGTACGAGGACCTCCTGCGCGTCATAGCCGAGACGGACTATGAGCTGCTCGGTCCGCCGGGGGCGCAGTTCAACTACTCCAACGAGGGCTTTGCCCTCCTCCAGGGGGTTATCGAGCGGGCCGGCGGCCAGGACTTCCTGTCCTACGCCCAGGCCAACATCCTGGACCCCATCGGCATGGTCCACAGCACCTTCCTGGCCGGGGAATTGAGCCGTTTCCCCGAGGTGACAGAGCTGTACGCCCCGGAGGTCAAGGATGGGCGCAAGGAGGTCTTCCATGCTCCGGTCTGGTGGGACGTCGCCAGCATCTACACCAATGGCTCGCTCAAGTCGTCCGCCCAGGACCTTCTTCGGTACCTGGAGGTCTACCAGACGGGCGGCCTCGCGGATGGCCTGCGAATCGTCTCCGAGGAAGGCGTTCACCAGATGATGACGCCCCATGTGCAGACCCCCACAGGCGGCTATTACGGCTACGGGCTGATGGTGGAGCCCACCCGACAGGGCTTCACGGTCGTTCACCACGGCGGCTCCATCAAGGGGGTGGCCAGCCACGTGGCGATGGTGACCGAGCGGGACCTGACCGTGGTGACCCTGGCCAACCTGAACGGCTTCACCAGCGAGAAGGTCGGGTTTGCCGCCGTGGAGACGGCGGTCGGGCTTCCGCCCAGGGCCCTGTCCAGGGAGTTCCCGGACTACCCCCTGGACCTCGGCCAACTGGCCGCTTATCCGGGCGAGTACCGGTCCGGCGAGGGAGATACGGCATCGGTCTCCCTGGAGGACGGCCAATTAGCCATCACCGTGTACGGCACGCGGTTTGAAGTTCGCCCCTACGCCCCGGACTCTTTCGTCTGGCCCGAGGGGGAGATGCCCTTCGTCTTCCTCCGCGGGAAGGATGGGGGTATCGCGTCCCTCTTTGTCGGGGTGCGCATGTTGCCGCGCGTGTGACAGGTTACGTTAGGCCCGAGAAGAGGACTGGGGGGCATCCTGAGATGCCTCCCCAGTTTGTGTTCAACGGCCGGACCCCGGATCGCAGACTCGCCTACTGCACGTCCGTAAACGTCACCACGATGGTCTGCGCCGTGTAGGTACCGGCGGAGATGGTCCCGGCCACCATGACCCGGTCGCCCACCTTGAGGGCGGAGAACGAGGTCGAGTCGCCATGCTTGATGATGGTGGCGCCGGCGGGCA
>CALMNP010000192.1 GCA_937868875.1 uncultured Bacillota bacterium
GGAATATTCTCCTGGAGGGGTTGCTGTGCGCAGGAAGCTCCTGGCCCTTGTCATCGCGGTCGCCCTGCTTGTGCCGCAGGGAGCCGCAGCGGCGTCATCTCGTTCCGGGACGAACCTTCCGATTGGTGAGTCACAAAGCATAGTCCGTGGCTCCCCAGAGGTGGGCCCCCAGGGCCAGCGGCAGCTCAATCCTCGCAGTTGGGCGTCTATCTTTACGAGCCGCACACGGGGAGCAAAATCGCACGAACCCCTTCTGCATTTACGAGCCGCGGCATTTGACCCCCGGCAGGGCGAACCTGAGGTGGCCACAGCATGGGAGGCGCCGGCAGACCAGAATGGTCCGGGGCTCTACCTCATTCAATTCAGCGGCCCCGTCCTTTCCGATTGGAAGGAAGAGGTCGAGGCTCAGGGTGTCTCCCTCCTGGACTACGTTCCTGATTACGCCTTTCTCGCACGACTTCGCCCGGATCAGGTGTCTCTTGTATCGGGACTACCCATGGTGCGAGCGGTCGTGCGTTACAAGCCAGCATACAAGATGGTCCGGAGTTTGCAGAGTACCGTGACCATGGGTCTCACACGCAAGCTTGAGCTATCTGCACTAGCCTCGGACAAGGCCAGCAAGCAGAGTCTTATTGACGAGATTCGCTCCCTGGGCGGCCAGGTGCTCTCTGGCGAAAAGGGACCGGGCCGCAGCGTTGTCTTCAACCTCACCGCGTCCCAACTTCCCATGCTGGCGGCCTCAGAGAACATGGCCTGGGTCGAGCAGCGGGTACGGCCTAAGCTGTCCAACAGCGTGGCACGGTCGTTGATGGGCATCACACCTGTACAGGATGCAAGCACCTTCAACCTTACAGGTCAGGGTCAGACCGTCGCCATCGCGGACACCGGACTGGGGAATGGAAACCTTGACGGAGGACTTGCCGATTTCACCGGCCGGGTGGTTGGCAAGATTGGGTATGGTCGGAGCGGCCTCACGACGGATCCCCACGGGCACGGTACGCATGTGGCCGGGTCCGTACTCGGAAACGGAGCGCTCTCCGGAGGGAAGATCAAAGGCGCAGCCCCCCAGGCCAGCCTGTTCTTCCAGTCCATCCTCGATAACGCGGATGGACTTGGCGGAATAGACGTCGCCAATGGCGTGTCCGGCCTCTTTGCAGACGCCTACGCGGCGGGAGCCCGCATTCACTCCGACAGCTGGGGCGCCGATGTCAATGGTGAATACACCATCGATTCCTATGAGGCCGATGCCTTCGTCTGGGAGCACCCGGATTTGGCGGCCTTTTTTTCAGCGGGAAATGACGGCGATGTGGGTCACGTGGTTGGCACCCCCGCCAGCGCTAAGAACGTAATCACGGTGGGGGCCTCAGAGAACGTCAGGCGCGATAAGACGGACTACTCGAACTATGCGACGGACTACGCGGCCTTCACGTCTCCTGGCCCGACCATGGACAACCGAATCAAGCCGGATGTCTCCGCTCCCGGCACCTGGATTCTTTCCACCCGTTCCCCCCTGGCCCCGTCTCAGAGATTCTGGGGGGACTACGCTGATAATGGGAACTACGCCTTCATGGGCGGTACCAGCATGGCTACGCCCCTTACTGCCGGTTCCGCTGCTCTGCTTCGCCAGTTCTTCGCCACGCATCTCGGCAATTCCGATCCCTCTGCGGCCATGGTCAAGGCCGCCCTGGTGTCGGGGACCGTGGATCTCACGGCCCCAACAGACCGGCTGGGCTTCGGGCGGGTTGATATCGAGCGCACTGTCTTTGGGTTGAGCGAACCCGACGGATTGCGGGCCGTCGAGGGGCCCGGCCTTGCCACGAGCCAGGAAGACACCTATTCGATAACGGTGTCCGATCCGCTCGCGCCCGTGGTGGTCACCCTAGCCTGGACTGATGCACCCGGCGACCCCTTTGTTGGCGATCAGACGGCCCCTCAGCTAAAGAACGACCTTGACGTAAGTCTTACTGACGGCCTAACCACCTACTATCCCAATGGGCTCAGCCAGGCTGACCACGTAAACAACGTGGAGCGCATTGTCATTGATGCTCCGGCGCCCGGCACCTACACCGTACACGTCAATGCTGCTAACGTTCCGCAAGGCCGTCCGGGCACGGATGATCAGCCGTATGCGTTGATCTATGGCCAGTCGCCGCGCCGAGGCGTGGTCGAGGCGGTGAGTGGGAATACCATCTCACTTCAGGATGGGGCCACCCTTGACGGCAGCACCGGTTTGACGGTCGTGAAGGACGGAGTCAAGTACGGAACGACCCCTGCC
>CALMNP010000193.1 GCA_937868875.1 uncultured Bacillota bacterium
CTTTCTGCTGCTTGGAACGCGATCATCAAGGGGATGGCCGTGGCCATCCGGGGAGGTGGAAACGTGGGAGCTCGTCCTGAAAAGGAAGCCGCAGTAGCTGAACTCAAAGAGAAGCTCGGCCGCGCCAAGTCCGTCGTGCTGGTGAACAACCGGGGCCTCAGCGTGGCCCAGGTCACCAAGCTGCGGAAGAAGTCGCGCGAGGCGGGCGTGGAATACCGGGTGGCCAAGAACACCCTGATGCGCATCGCCGCCCAGGAGAGCGGCGTCGCCGGCCTGGCGGATATCTCGTCCCTGCTCGAGGGGCCGACTACCTTCGCCTTCGGCTACGAAGACCCCGTGGCTCCGGCCAAGGTGATCTCGAACTTCATCAAGGAAGGCAAGATCACGACCTTGGAGGTCAAGGGGGGTTGGCTGGAAGGCCGCGTCCTGACGCCCGGCGACATCAAGGCCCTGGCCGACCTGCCGTCGCGCGAAGTGCTGCTGGCCCAGGTTCTGGGCGGCATGCAGGCGCCGATGTACGGCTTCGCCGGTTCGCTGGCCGCCGTGCTGCGCCAGTTCGCCTATGCGGTGGAGGCCCTTCGTCAGCAGCGCGAGGCTGCCGGCGCCCAGGGTTAAGACGAATTGCTTTAGGCTGAATTCAAGTTTACGTTCCAACTTTGAGGAGGTATTCTTGTGTCCAAGGTTCAGGAGGTTCTGGATATCGTCAAGGGCCTGACGGTCCTTGAGCTGGCCGAGCTGGTCAAGGCTTTCGAAGAAGAGTTCGGTGTCTCTGCAGCCGCCCCCGTGGCCGTCGCCGCGGCTCCCGCCGGCGGTGCCGCCCCGGCCGCCGTCGAGGAGCAGACCGAGTTCGACGTCATCCTGAAGGAAGTCGGCGCCAACAAGGTTCAGGTCATCAAGGTCGTCCGCGAGCTGACGGGCCTCGGTCTGAAGGAAGCCAAGGACCTCGTCGACGGCGCTCCCAAGCCCGTCAAGGAGAAGGTCAGCAAGCCCGACGCCGAGGCGGCCAAGGCCAAGCTGACCGAGGTCGGCGCTACCGCCGAGGTCAAGTAACACACCTGGGCAAGCAAAGATACGACAGGCCGACGGCTCGCGGGCTGGTCCGCGAGCCGTCGACTTTGCTCGTCCCGATGGCACGGCCTTCCTGGACGAGGTTCCAGAAGAAAATGGGAATAAAAAAAGGATATTGGGGCACTTCTTTGTTTGACACCCAATATCTGCTATGGTATGATGCTAAATCGCCGTAGTCTATCTTTGCACACCTATTCGGCGGACCAAGGTGCGGATTCAAATAAGGCGGTACGTCGCGGTTTTTAGCGGTTTTCCGTTCGGAGGATCAGGCGAAGGACTCGGGTCGGAGAATCGATGCGAACAGTAAGTTCTCCGCCAGCTTCGCTTTTCCTTCTTTTTCGTCTTTTTCGGGGCCGGTCCCGGCGGAAGCTCTGGAAGGAGTTGAAGTGAATGGCCAAACCCCAGCGGTTTGAAAAGCGCGAGAGGGTCAGCTTTTCACGAATCAGGGAAGTCCTTGAGATGCCCAACCTCATCGAGCTGCAGCAGAACTCCTACGAGTGGTTCCTGCGTGAAGGGCTGCAGGAAATGTTTCGCGACATCTCCCCCATCAGCGACTTTACGGGCAACCTGATCCTGGAGTTCGTCGACTACAGCCTGGGCGAGCCCAAGTACTCGGTGGACGAGTGCAAGGAGCGCGATGTCACCTTTGCTGCCCCTTTGCGCGTCCGGGTGCGGCTCATCAACAAGGAGACGGGCGAGGTCAAGGAGCAGGAAGTCTTTATGGGCGACTTCCCCCTGATGACCGAGAACGGCACCTTTATCATCAACGGCGCGGAACGCGTCATCGTCAGCCAGTTGGTCCGAAGCCCCGGCGTCTACTACAGCGAACAGTTCGACACCACGGGCAAGCGGCTGCTCTTCGCCACGGTCATTCCCAACCGGGGCGCCTGGCTTGAGTTCGAGACGGATGCCAACGACGTGCTGTCCGTGCGCGTGGACCGCACCCGCAAGCTGCCGGCCACGGTGCTGCTACGGGCTCTGGGGTATTCCACCGACGCACAGGTCATTGACGCCGTGGGCGAGACGGACCTGCTGAGGAGCACCCTGGACAAGGACGGTACGGAGTCCGAAGAGGACGCCCTGATTGAAATTTACAAGCGCCTGCGGCCGGGCGAGCCTCCGGGCGTAGACAACGCCCGGCAGCTGCTGGAGACGTTGTTCTTTGAGCCCAAGCGCTACGACCTGGCCTCCGTTGGCCGGTACAAGCTCAACAAGAAGCTGGCCCTGCGGCGCCGCCTGCCCGGCTGCGCGCCGGTGGAGCAGGTGGTCGACCCGGAGACCGGCGAGATCCTCTGCGAGGCCGGCCAGACTATCGACCGCCGCCTGGCGGAGCGGATCGAGTCCGCCGGCATTTCGGAGCTGGTGGTGCGGACCAAGGACGGCAACGTCCTCAAGCTCATCAGCAACCAGCAGCAGCCGGTATCGGTCAAGACCATCACGCGCGAGGACATCCTCGCCGCGGTCAACTACATCCTGACCCTGGCCAAGGGCCTCGGCACCACCGACGACATCGACCATCTGGGGAACCGTCGTCTGCGCTCCGTGGGCGAGCTGCTCCAGAACCAGTTCCGCATCGGCCTGGCCCGCATGGAGCGGGTGGTCAAGGAGCGCATGACCATCCAGGACGTGGACATCATCACGCCCCAGGCTCTGATCAACATCCGCCCGGTGGTGGCGGCGGTCAAGGAGTTCTTCGGCTCCAGCCAGTTGTCGCAGTTCATGGACCAGACCAACCCCCTGGCCGAACTGACGCACAAGCGCCGCCTCTCCGCTCTGGGGCCCGGCGGCCTCTCGCGCGAGCGCGCCGGTTTCGAGGTGCGCGACGTGCACCCCAGCCACTACGGCCGCATGTGCCCCATTGAGACGCCTGAAGGTCCGAACATCGGCCTGATCGGCGCCCTGTCCACCTTCGCCCGGATCAACGAGTACGGCTTCATTGAGACGCCCTACCGCCGGGTCGACAAGGACGCCCGCCAGGTCACCGATGTCATCGACTACCTGACGGCCGACGAAGAGGACGAGGTGATGGTGGCCCAGGCGAACGAGCCCCTCGGCGAGGACGGCTGGTTCACGGAGTCGAAGGTCACCGTCCGCTACAAGGACGAGATTCTTCAGATCCCGGCCGAGCAGGTCGACTACATGGACGTCTCGCCGGCGCAGGTGGTGTCTATCGCCACGGCCTTGATCCCCTTCCTGGAGAACGATGACGCCGCCCGGGCCCTGATGGGCTCGAACATGCAGCGCCAGGCCGTGCCTCTGCTCCGCGCCGAGGCGCCTCTGGTGGGTACCGGCATGGAATACAAGTCCGCCTGCGATTCCGGCGCCGTCATTCTGGCCAAGCGGCCGGGCATGGTAGAGAAGGTCTCGGCCACCGAAGTCATCATCAAGGCCAAGGACGGCACCTTCGACCGCTACAAGCTGACCAAGTACTCCCGCTCCAACCAGGGCACCTGCATCAACCAGAAGCCGATCGTGCGGCTGGGCATGAAGGTGGATAAGGGCGACCCGCTGGCGGACGGCCCCTCCACCAACAGGGGCGAATTGGCCCTGGGCCGCAACATTCTGATCGCCTTCCTCCCCTGGGAGGGCTACAACTACGAGGACGCCATCCTCATCAACGAGCGCCTGGTCAAGGAAGACGTCTTCACCTCGATCCATATCGAAGAGCACGAGTGCGACGCCCGCGACACCAAGCTGGGGCCGGAGGAGATCACCCGGGACATCCCCAACGTGGGCGAGGACGTGCTGAAGGATCTGGACGAGCGCGGCATCATCCGCATCGGTGCCGAGGTCCGGACCGGCGACATCCTGGTCGGCAAGGTGACGCCCAAGGGCGAGACCGAACTGACCGCGGAGGAGCGCCTGCTGCGCGCCATCTTCGGCGAAAAGGCCCGCGAGGTGCGCGACACCTCGCTGCGCGTGCCCCACGGCGAGTCGGGCATTGTGGTGGACGTCAAGGTGTTCACCCGCGAGAAGGGCGACGAGCTGGCCCCGGGCGTCAACCAGTTGGTGCGCGTCTACATCGCCCAGAAGCGCAAGATTTCTCAGGGCGACAAGATGGCCGGACGCCACGGCAACAAGGGCGTCATCTCCCGCATCCTGCCGGAGGAGGATATGCCCTTCCTGCCGGATGGCCGGCCCATCGAGATCGTCTTGAACCCGCTGGGCGTGCCCTCGCGCATGAACATCGGGCAGGTGCTGGAGACCCACCTTGGCCTGGCGGCCAAGGCCCTGGGAATCCACGTGGCCACACCGGTGTTCGACGGCGCCGGGGAGCCCGATATCCGCGAATTCCTCACCAAGGCGGGCCTGCCCGCTTCGGGCAAGACCCCCCTCTACGACGGCCGCACCGGCGACCCCTTCGACAACGAAGTCACGGTGGGCTACGCCTACATGCTGAAGCTGGCTCACCTGGTGGATGACAAGATCCACGCCCGTTCCACCGGCCCCTACTCGCTGGTGACGCAGCAGCCTCTGGGCGGCAAGGCCCAATTCGGCGGCCAGCGCTTTGGCGAGATGGAGGTCTGGGCTCTGGAGGCCTACGGCGCCGCCTACACCCTCCAGGAGCTTCTGACCGTCAAGTCGGACGACGTGGTGGGCCGCGTCAAGACCTACGAGGCCATCGTGAAGGGCGAGAACGTCCCCGAACCGGGCGTTCCGGAGTCCTTCAAGGTGTTGATCAAGGAGCTGCAGTCCCTGGGCCTGGACGTCAAGATCCTGTCCGAGGACCTGCAGGAAATCGAGATCCGCGAGATGGACGATGATATAGCCGAAACGGCCCGCGACCTCGACCTGAACATCGAGGGCGAGGAGGAGGTTATACCTCCTGCGCCGCCCGTCGGCGATGTTGAGGTCTATGAAGAGGCGGAGTCCGAAGACGAGGAAGAGGACGCCCTGGTTGAGGCCCTGGCGGCCGACGAGCTGGACATGGAGGCGGCGGAGGAGATCCCCGCCGAGGGTCTCGGCGCCGTGGCCGAAGGGGTGAAGAGCAAGGCCGGCGGCGGCACCGCCAGGGGCGGCCGACGCAAGGCGGCGGCGGCTGTGATGGAGCCGGACGCAGGGGACCGAGAGGAAGCGGCGACCGTGGAAGAGGAGCCGGCGCCTCCCAAGACCCGCAGCCGGAAGACCACCAAGAAGAAGGCATAGCAGCCTGCAGCCCGACCTTTGAGAGGATGGTGCTCTGGTGCTAGACGTGAATTACTTTGACTCCATGCGCATCGGCCTGGCCTCGCCGGAGCAGATTCGGGAATGGTCCAAGGGTGAGGTCAAGAAGCCCGAGACCATCAACTATCGCACTCTGAAGCCGGAGCGTGACGGCCTCTTCTGCGAGCGGATCTTCGGACCCACCCGCGACTGGGAGTGCCATTGCGGCAAGTACAAGAGGGTCCGTTACAAGGGCATCATCTGCGACCGCTGCGGCGTCGAGGTGACGCGCTCCAAGGTGCGGCGCGAACGGATGGGCCACATCGAACTGGCCGCTCCGGTCAGCCACATCTGGTACTTCAAGGGCATTCCCAGCCGCATGGGGCTCATCCTGGACATGTCCCCGCGGGCTCTGGAGAAGGTCCTGTACTTCGCCAACTACATCGTCGTCGCTCCCGGCAACACGCCCCTGATGAAGAAGCAGCTGCTGACCGAAAACGAGTACCGGGAGTACCGGGAAAAGTACGGCCAGGCCTTCGATGCGGGCATGGGCGCCGAAGCCATCAAGAAGCTCCTGGAGGAGATGGACCTCGAAGAGATGGGCCAGGAGCTGCGGACGGAGCTCCGCACCGTCTCCGGCCAGCGCAAGATCCGGGCCATCCGCCGCCTGGAGGTCGTCGAGGCCTTCCGCAAGTCCGGCAACCGTCCGGATTGGATGATCTTCGACGTCGTCCCGGTCATCCCGCCCGAGCTGCGCCCCATGGTGCAGCTGGACGGCGGCCGGTTCGCCACCTCCGACCTCAACGACCTCTACCGCCGCGTCATCAACCGCAACAACCGGCTGAAGAGGCTGCTCGACCTGGGCGCGCCGGACATCATCGTCCGCAATGAGAAGCGCATGCTCCAGGAGGCCGTGGACGCCCTGATCGACAACGGCCGTCGCGGCCGTCCCGTGACAGGCCCCGGCAACCGCCCGCTGAAGTCCCTCTCCGATATGCTGAAGGGCAAGCAGGGCCGGTTCCGCCAGAACCTGCTGGGCAAGCGCGTCGATTACTCCGGCCGTTCCGTCATCGTGGTCGGCCCCAAGCTGAGGCTGCACCAGTGCGGCCTGCCCAAGGAGATGGCGCTGGAACTCTTCAAGCCCTTCGTCATGAAGAAGCTGGTGGCCGACGGCCTGGCGCACAACATCAAGTCCGCCAAGCGCATGGTGGAGCGGGTGAAGGCCGAGGTCTGGGACGTCCTTGAGGACGTCATCAAGGAGCACCCGGTGCTCCTGAACCGCGCTCCCACCCTGCACCGCCTGGGCATCCAGGCCTTCGAGCCGGTGCTGATCGAGGGCCGCGCCATCCAGATTCATCCCCTGGTCTGCACCGCCTACAATGCCGACTTCGACGGTGACCAGATGGCCGTCCACGTGCCTCTCTCGGCTGAGGCCCAGGCCGAAGCCCGCATCCTCATGCTGTCGTCCCAGAATATCCTGAATCCCAAGGATGGCAGCCCGGTGGTCACCCCCACCCAGGACATGGTGCTCGGCATCTACTACCTGACCCAGCAGCGGCCTGGAGCCAAGGGCGAGGGCAAGTCCCTCGCCAACACCAACGAGGCCATCATGGCTTACCAGACCGGCGTCATCGGACTGCAGGCGCTGATCAAGGTGCGGTACGAGGGTCAGATTGTGGAGACCACCGTCGGCCGGCTGCTCCTCAACGAGCGCCTGCCGGAGGAAATCCGCTACATCAACCACGTCGTCGACAAGAAGAGCCTGGGCAAGATCGTTGCGACCTGCTACAGCCAGTTCGGCAATACCGAGACGGCGCGCGTGCTGGACGCCATCAAGGAGCTGGGCTTCACCTTCGCCACCCGTGCCGGCGCCACCATCGGAATTGACGACGTGCAGATCCCGGGGCAGAAGAAGGATCTCATCCGTCAGGCCGAAGAGCGCGTCGACGACGTGGAGAAGCAGTACCGCCGCGGCCTCATCTCGGATGAGGAGCGCTACCAGAAGGTCATCACCATCTGGGAAGAATGCAAGAACACCGTTACCAGGGTTCTGATGGACACCCTGGACCGCTTCAACCCGGTCTACATGATGGCCAACTCAGGCGCCCGCGGTAACGTCTCGCAGTTGTCCCAGCTGGCAGGCATGCGCGGCCTGATGGCCGACCCCTCCGGCCGCATCATCGAGCTGCCGGTCAAGGCCAACTTCCGCGAGGGCCTGTCCGTGCTGGAGTACTTCACCTCCACCCACGGCACCCGCAAGGGCCTGGCCGACACGGCCCTGCGTACCGCCGACTCAGGCTACCTGACCCGTCGTCTGGTGGATGTGGCCCAGGATGTGATCGTGCGCGAGCCGGACTGCGGCACCTCCACCGGCATCAACGTTTCGGCCGTCAAGGACGGCACCGAGGTCATCGAATCCCTGAGGGATCGCATCATCGGTCGAGTCACCCTGGAGGACGTAGTCGACCCCAGAAGCGGCGAGGTCATTGCCGCTGCCGACGAGGAGATTACGGAGAACCAGGCGGATCAGATCGATCAGGCCGGCATCCTGGAGGTGCCCATCCGCTCCGTTCTGACCTGCCGCACGCGCTACGGCGTCTGCGTCAAGTGCTACGGCCGCAACCTGGCTACCGGCCGGCTGGTCGACGTGGGCGAGGCGGTCGGAACCATCGCCGCCCAGTCTATCGGCGAGCCCGGCACGCAGTTGACCATGCGCACCTTCCACACCGGCGGCGTGGCCGGCGACGACATCACCCAGGGTCTGCCGCGCGTCGAGGAGCTGTTCGAGGCCCGCAAGCCGAAGGGCCAGGCGGTCATCGCAGAGATTGACGGCACCGTCAAAATCACTGAGAATAAACAGGGTCGCCGGGAAATCGAACTGACCTCGCCGGAGGGCGAACTGTCGAGCTACACCGCACCCTACGGATCGCGCCTGAAGGTCAAGGACGGCGACCAGGTCCAGGCCGGCGACGATCTGACCGAGGGCTCGGTCAACCCGCACGACCTCCTCAAGGTCAAAGGCTTGCGCGGCGTGCAGACTTACCTGGTGCACGAGGTGCAGCGCGTCTACCGCCTGCAGGGCGTGGACATCAACGACAAGCATATCGAGGTCATGGTGCGGCAGATGCTGCGCAAGGTGAAGGCGGAGGACCCGGGCGACACCGAGCTTCTCCCCGGCGGCCTGATCGACGTCTTCGACTTCGAGGACGAGAATGAGCGGGTCATCATCGAGGGCGGCACCCCCGCCGTGGCGCGGCCGGTGCTCCTGGGCATCACCAAGGCCTCCCTGGCGACGGACTCCTTCCTGTCGGCTGCCTCCTTCCAGGAGACCACCCGGGTTCTGACCGAGGCGGCTATCAAGGGCAAGAGCGATCCGCTCCTGGGCCTCAAGGAGAACGTCATCCTTGGCAAGCTGGTTCCCGCCGGCACCGGCATGAGCCGGTACCGCAGCATCCAGATTGTCCCGGAGGGCGCCGAGTATGAAGACGCCTACGGGGAAGGCTACGAGGGCTTCCCCCCGGACGCAGGGGAGCAGGGCGCTGACTAACACCCGAAGCTCAGGCGTAACGTCGAATCCTTTCGCCGCGCAGGGGACCGTCAGTCTGGTCCCCTGCGCGGCCGGCAAGGCGCCTGCCTGTCCGACAGCATTTTTGTTGACAGGGCTGGATTCGGCGTCTAAAATGTAGAAGTGTCTGTCACACTGATTTTGTGCGGGCGGACACCGTGAGGTCGGTAATGATGACCTTGGAGAGACTGCGGGCGGCCCGGAGCCGGACCATCGGCACCAAGCAGACCGCGAAGGCTCTGACCAGGCACGAGGCGGAGGCGGTGTATGTCGCCGCCGACGCCGAGGAGCGCGTGACTCGCGAGATTCGGCGCCTCTGCGCCGAACGGAATGTAGAGGTTATCATGGTTGAGACGATGGCTGCGCTCGGCAAGGCCTGCGGCATTGAAGTGGGCGCCGCCACCGCCGCCATTTTGAAACAGTAGGCCCGGAAGGAGGTGCGAGTCGATGCCCACGATTAACCAGCTGGTTCGCCATGGCCGTGAGCGGGTGGGTTACAAGTCCGCTGCTCCCGCCCTGGAGAAGAACCCCCAGAAGCGCGGCGTCTGCACCGTGGTGCGTACCACCACGCCGAAGAAGCCAAACTCCGCTCTGCGGAAGATCGCCCGTGTCCGTCTCACCAACGGCACGGAGGTTACCGCCTATATCCCAGGAATTGGACACAACCTGCAGGAGCACTCCGTGGTGCTTGTGCGTGGTGGGCGTGTGAAGGACCTTCCGGGCGTTCGTTACCACATTATCCGCGGTACGCTGGACGCCGCCGGTGTGGCCAAGCGCATGCAGAGCCGCTCCAAGTACGGCGCCAAGCGTCCCAAGAAGTAAGAACCGCGCCATCCGGTGACCGTTCTGCAGGTAAATAAAAGCAGCGGCCTCCCGACCGGGTTGGTCAGGGAGGTCCCTTTGGGTCTAGGTAAGGGGGTACTCGCGTGCCGAGAAAGGGCTACGTACCCCGGCGGGAGATCCTTCCCGATCCGGTGTACAACTCCGAACTGGCCTCGCGCTTCATCAACAAGCTGATGGAGCGGGGAAAGAAGAGCACGGCGCAGAACATTTTCTACAGCGCCATGGATACCGTGGCCGCCAAGAGCGGCAAGGACGCGCTTGAGGTTTTCGATCAGGCGGTCAAGAACGTGATGCCGGTGCTGGAAGTGAAGGCTCGCCGCGTGGGCGGCGCCACCTATCAGGTGCCGGTGGAAGTCCGGCCCGAGCGTCGGTTGTCGCTGGCCTTGCGCTGGCTGGTCAACTACTCGCGGGGCCGCGGCGAGCGCACCATGGAAGAGCGCCTTGCCGGCGAGATCATGGACGCCGCCAACAACGCGGGTTCTTCCGTGAAGAAGCGCGAAGACACCCACAAGATGGCTGAATCGAACAAGGCTTTCGCACACTACCGCTGGTAAAACTCAGGTTGCCGGCGCAGGTGGTACGTCTTGCGGCCGGTGATCTCACACAGCTTGCTTTGACGTGCCAATTGCGGCCGGGCCATGGGCTCAGTTAAGGAGGGAAACAGTTGCCTCGAGCAGTATCCCTTGAGAAGACGCGCAACATCGGGATCATGGCCCACATCGATGCGGGCAAGACGACTACGACGGAGCGCATTCTCTTCTATACCGGCCGCGTGCATAAGATGGGCGAAGTGCATGAAGGCGCAGCTACCATGGACTGGATGGTTCAGGAGCAGGAGCGAGGCATCACCATTACCTCGGCTGCTACCACCGCCCTCTGGAAAAACCATCGTATCAACATCATTGATACGCCCGGACACGTGGACTTCACCGTTGAGGTCGAGCGCTCTCTGCGCGTCCTGGACGGCGCTGTGGCCGTGTTCTGTGCCAAGGGCGGCGTCGAGCCTCAGTCCGAGACGGTCTGGCGCCAGGCCGACAAGTACGGCGTTCCCCGCATTGCTTACGTCAACAAGATGGACACCATGGGAGCTGACTTCTTCCGGGTGGTCCAGATGATGAAGGACCGGCTGCAGGCCACCCCGGTGCCCATCCAGTTGCCGATCGGGGTGGAAGACACCTTCCGCGGCATCATCGACCTGGTGCGCGAGGTCGCCATCTTCTACGGTGATGACCTGGGCAAGCAGGTCGACGAGAAGCCGATCCCGGATGAATACAAGGAGCAGGTCGCCGAGTGGCGGGAGAAGCTCCTGGAGGCCGTGGCGGACCAGGACGAGGAACTGATGATGAAGTTCCTCGAGGGCGAGCCGATGAGCGTTGATGAGATCAACGCGGCTCTGCGCAAGGGGACCATCGCCACCAAGATCACCCCTGTGCTCTGCGGTTCCTCGTATAAGAACAAGGGCGTTCAGCCGCTGCTGGACGCGGTTGTGGCCTACATGCCCTCCCCGCTGGACATCCCCGCTGTCACGGGCAAGATGCCCGGCACCGAGGAAGAGGTGGAGCGGAAGGCCAGCGATAGCGAGCCTTTCGCCGCCCTCGCCTTCAAGATCATGACCGACCCCTATGTGGGCAAGTTGGCGTTCTTCCGCGTCTACTCGGGCGTGATGAAGTCCGGCTCTTACGTCTACAACGCCACCAACGGCAAGCGGGAGCGCATCGGCCGCATCCTCCAGATGCACGCCAACCACCGCGAGGAGATCGCAGAGGTCTACGCCGGCGACAT
The DNA here is from genome assembly GCA_937868875.1 of uncultured Bacillota bacterium. Taxonomy (GTDB): domain Bacteria; phylum Bacillota; class Sulfobacillia; order JAMDAP01; family JAMDAP01; genus JAMDAP01. The sequence goes on from CALMNP010000193.1 coordinate 11,402, forward strand.
TGCCGCGGCCGTCGGCCTCAAGGACACCACCACCGGCGATACCCTCTGCAACGAGGAGAATCCCGTCGTCCTCGAGTCCATGGTGTTCCCGGAACCGGTCATCGATGTGGCTATCGAGCCCAAGACGAAGGCCGACCAGGACAAGATGGGCCAGAGCCTGGCGAAGCTGGCGGAAGAGGACCCGACCTTCCGCATGCGGACTGATCAGGAAACCGGCCAGACCATCATTGCCGGCATGGGTGAGCTCCACCTGGAGATCATCGTCGACCGCCTGCTGCGCGAGTTCAAGGTGCAGGCCAACGTGGGCAAGCCCCAGGTGGCTTACAAGGAGACCATCCGCAGCAAGGTTTCTGCCGAAGGCCGCTTCATCCGTCAGTCCGGCGGCCGCGGCCAGTACGGCCACTGCTGGCTGGAACTGGAGCCCCTCCAGCCCGGTTCGGGCTTCGAGTTTGTCAACAAGATCGTCGGTGGCGTAGTGCCGCGGGAGTATATCCCGGCGATCGAGGCCGGCGTCAAGGAAGCCATGCAGACCGGCATCCTGGCGGGTTTCCCGACCCTGGACCTGCGCGCCACCGTCTTCGACGGGTCCTACCATGAGGTGGACTCCTCGGAAATGGCCTTCAAGATCGCCGGCTCCATGGCGTTCAAGCACGGCGCGGCCAAGGCCAACCCGGTCCTGCTGGAGCCCGTGATGAAGGTCGAGGTGACCGTCCCCGAGGAGTACATGGGCGACGTCATCGGCGACATCAACTCGCGGCGCGGCCGGATCGAGGGCATGGAGTCCCGCGCCGGCGCCCAGGTGGTGCGTGGGTTTGTACCGCTGGCCGAGATGTTCGGCTACGCCACGGACCTCCGCTCCCGGACCCAGGGCCGCGGCGTCTATACGATGCAGTTCGACCACTACGAGGAAGTTCCCAAGAATGTGGCCGAGGGCATCATCGCCAAGGCGCAGGGCCGCGATTCCAAGGTCAAGAGCTAGTTATGGCGCCAACCGCTCCGGCGGGGGCGAATGACACTGTTGTCTTTAGAAGAATGGGTATTTAAGGAGGCACGAGCAAGGTGGCCAAGAAGAAGTTCGAACGCACCAAGCCGCACGTCAACATCGGGACGATTGG
>CALMNP010000194.1 GCA_937868875.1 uncultured Bacillota bacterium
ACCAGGGCCACCACGATCTCGCCGTTACGGGCGTCGCTCTGACGCCTGACGATGACGTAGTCGCCGTCCAGAATCCCCGCCTCGATCATGCTCTCGCCGCGGACGGCCAACATGAATACGTCCTCATTGCGGACAAGCTCATAGGGGAGGGGGAAGGAGTCCTCCAGATTCTCCACGGCGAGAATGGGAGCGCCGGCGGTGACGCGGCCCACGAGGGGGACGTTGACGGAGCGGTGCTTCGTGAGATAGAAGTCACCCTCCATGATTTCAATGGCGCGGGGCTTGGTGGGGTCGCGCCGGATGAACCCCTTCTCCTCCAGCCGGGCCAGGTGCCCGTGCACGGTGGAGCTGGAGCTGAGGCCGACCGATTCGCCGATCTCCCGAACCGACGGAGGATACCCCTTTTGCCGGATTTGCTCCTTGATGTAGTCGAGGATCTGCTGCTGGCGATCGGTGAGGCCCTCTCCCAATCTGGCCACCTCCAGGGAAAATCTTCTATTTCGGATTATAACACGCTTGTTCGGGGCGTGCAAACGTTCGATGGAGACAACGGCGAAAAAATGTTCGGGTCAGTGCTTGACACGAACGGGAGTTCGGAGGTACTATGAGACTGCAAGAGCGAACATCCGTTTGAGGAGGGCCTCCATCATGACCTCCAACCTCCGCACTTCCCGCCGTCTCCGCTGGAACGGTCGCCGCTTCACTGTGAACCTTATGTTTCTCCTCACGGTGGGCCTGGCGGTCGCCGGCGTGGGCTTTGGCGTTCTGACCGTTTCGGCAGACAATGGGACCCGGCGGCATTACTCGCAGATCACCGTGGCGTCGGGCGATACGCTCTGGGATATTGCCGGGCGTCTCCCGATTCAGGGCGACCGCCGTGACACCGTGGAGCGCATCCGCCAGCTGAACGGGCTGGGTGCTCGATCCATCTACGCGGGAGAGGTCCTGCGCGTGCCGGCTGAGTAGCCGGCCGGACTTCGGTATCACCAGGAAGGAGAGCGAGGGCATGGCCAGATGGGATGCGTCTCAGTCCAGTCTGCCCCCTGAGCTCCAACGCGAGGTCGGAGACCTGAGGAGCGAATGGGCGGATACACTGCGCTTTGCCGCTCGCGGCGGGCGCGATCGGGATGAGGAACTGCGCCGTTTAAAGAGGCGGCTTGGCACGATGCTGGCCAGGGAGGCTCGGAAGTCGCCGGAGCAGCGGGGCGTGCGCATGATCGCGCTGGCCCTGGAGCTGAACGCCGCGTTCCCTGAACTGAGGAGCTTTGAAGAGCGGGAGCGGCGCCGTTGGGAGCGCCTCGCCGCATCGCGCGCCCTGTATCCCCGCACCGGGCGATCCGCTTAGCCTTCAGCGCCTTTGATATCAAGCACGGAGGCGGGCACAAAGCCCGCCTCGATTGCTATCTCTAAGGCTGCCGCCAGAAACCTTCATGCGTAGGCAACATGGCCTTAACGCGTATCCCCTACGATGATGGTGCGGGACACTCAGACGTTGAGGAGTGACATCATGCTCTTCTTGTTCTCCACTCTTGGTGGGGCCCTCCGGCATGAACGGATTCCCTCCCTGGCCCATGAGGATCGTAAATATCCTCGTCATTCGGATCTGAGGGAAGTGAACCCGGGGCCATGGTCCCTCTCCACGCGGGAGGCCGACATTCACTGTGACGCTTTCGACATAGCGCGCCATTGGGCCTTTCTCGCCATTGGCAAGGCGGGCCTTTGGTAGACCACCGACTGTAAAACGAATCTACCCGTGCATGAACGCAAGGCACCGTGCCGAACCGGCCGGCGCCTTTCCGTCTGTGTCGCAGACTGCGCCAGCATCCGAGGGGTCCGCCTTAAGAACGCGATGAGGACAGCGACCGGCAGGTCGCTGTCCTCATCGCAGAGGAGAGGGAGAAGAAGCATTATACGGCTTGCAGCGTGGCATTCCAATCATCGGTATCCAGTGAACCGAGCACCGCATCACAAAACCACTGGATGAACCCGGCAGTGGTTCGCTGCGCCAGCGGCAGCAGGACGGACGCCGTCTCTTCCCAGGCGGAGAAACCCGACCGGTTGTTGGCCTGCGAGACCCAGGGCTTCGCCACGCGGGCATTACACACCACCCAATCGGCAGCTCGCCTGCCCTGCCCGTACGCGCCGCTGTCCCAGGCGGCGAAGCGGGGGCACTGGCTCCTGGCCCAATGCTCGAAAGGGCGGTGGCCGTCGAAGAGGCGGACGGCGGCGTGGTGTGGTTCGCTGAGGTCCTGCACGATGTGGCACGCCGCACCCAGGTAAAACAGGGCTTCGTCCATATCTTTCTGCCAGAAGTGAAGCGCGGCCAGGTCGACATAGTTTTCGCAGGTTTCAACCGCACTCGGCCAGCCACGCAGCCCGCGGCCCAGGTCCGGGTCGAACATGTGGGTCACGTTCTTCCAACCCTCGTCGGCCCACGCCGATCCGGCGATCAGCCGGTCAAGCCCCTGCCGGGCCAGGGCGGCGACTCGTTGGTAGCCATCCCGCTCAAGGATGGCCACCGCCTGCCTGAACAAGAAATCATGGGTAGGGCTGGCCTGGTCGATCAGCGGCTGGGCCGGGCTGGCCGCCAGCAACAAGATCCCTCTGCTTGCGTTCCACGACGCGGAAGCCACCGCCTGTAGGACGCCCACTTGGTTTTTCCCTCCCCAAGGACTGCTTCCACCCACCTCCATCATGGCACGTGAGTATTAAAGCCACGTTGCCCTTACGTTAGAAGCTTGTTCAGACTCAAATCACGGCGGTGCACTCGGGGCGCTCGGGTTGCGGTCATGTGAATAAAGCGTTAAGAAAAGGCTAAGTCGATCTCCCACAGCTCTCCGACGGGAGGAAGACAGCGGTGTTTCACCGTATGCAGATAATGCATCCACTTTCACGGCATTTCATGACGCTTTGGCGCTGGAGGTCTCCATGTTTCTCCCGTCGTCACGTGGTCGGTTCGCAAGCGACAACCCTTCAACGCTCTCCACCGTGCTGGGTCGGCTCCGTAACGCCGCACCCGCCGACCATCAGGCCTGGATCATTCTGGCGAGGCTCGCAGACGTGGACTGGTTCGCCTGGGACTCGGGACCGGTGGTTTTCCAACGAGCCATGAACGAACTGCGGAATTCCGGAGGAATGTTCGCACGTGAGTTAAGGCGGGACGGTTTCGCCGCTACCTCCGCCGCCTTCGGCATTCACGGGGTTGCCGTATACGTTGCGCTGCCGCCGGGCCAGGATGCCGCCGCGATGGCGGCTGCTTTCGAAAAGCGTCTGGTCCACTCACTTCCCGTCTCCCGCGCCCATTTAAAAGTGAGCCTGGCAAGCGCCGGCCCTCTGGGTGACATGCCCCCCGCCAGTCTGGAGCGCGCCCTTCGACTGACCTATGACAGAAGCAACCAGGGCCTGACCGGCTTCAGCGGTGATCGCCTGGAACTTGCCAGTCTGCTGGACTCACGAAACCTGCGAATTCTCTATCAGCCCATCGTCTCGCTCCGAGACGGCTCCGTTTTTGGTCACGAGGCGCTCACCCGCGGTCCTGCCGGATCGCCTCTGGAATATCCGGACCGCCTTTTCCCCGCCGCAGAGAGGGAGGGCCTGCTGCTGCCCCTGGAACGGACGTGCAGGGAGTTGGCCCTGATGGGTTTCGTGTCGTCGAACAGCGAAGAGAGGCTCTTCCTGAACATGAACCCGGCCGTGCTTCAAGACGAGGCCTTCCAGGGGGGGTTCACCCTGCAGTTGGTCCGGCAGTTGGGATTGCGACCGTCCCAGGTGATCTTTGAGGTGACCGAACGCCAGGCGGTTACGGACTTCAGGGTGTTCCGGCAGGCGCTGGAGCACTATCGCCGCCAGGGCTTTCAAATCGCGGTGGACGACGCGGGGGCCGGGTACTCCAGCCTCCAGTCGATCACCGAACTGCGCCCGGATATCATCAAGGTCGATATCTCCATGGTTCACGGCATTAACCGCAGCGCCGTCAAACGAAGCCTGTTCACCGCTCTGGCGAGCGTGGCGAGAACCATTGGGGCAAAGATTATCGCCGAGGGGATAGAAACACGCGGCGAGCTGGCCACGGTGATTCAGTTGGGGGGCGACCTGGGGCAGGGCTACTACCTCGGCCGCCCGGGCGCAATCGGCACGCCTCCATCCTCAGAGGCTCAGCGTGCATTGAAAAGCGTCCGCCGCGTCCGGTTTCAGCGTCAGGGCCTCACCCTGGGCGATATCGTTGAGGAAACCCCGGTCTTACCTCCTGAGGCTCCCGTGCGAGAAGCCTCCGCCCTGTTCGAAAAGCATGAGCTTATCGATGGCTTTGCTGTGGTGAATGAGGCGAGCGTCGCCGGTCTGGTCATGCGTGGCAAGTTTTTCCAGGCACTGGGTCAGCCTTTCGGCGTTGCCTTGTACCACGATCGCCCACTGGAGTTGCTCCTGGATGGTCACCCTCTAATCCTTGACCTCTCGACCAGCCTGGATGACGCAGCCGAGGTGGCCATGGCGCGCCCTCCCCACCAGGTCTACGACCATGTCGTAGTGACGGATGACTCCTCCTACGCGGGCGTGGTCTCGGTGCGCCTGCTGCTGGAATCCATCAACGATGCGCACCGGCGCGAGCGCAGGCCCCCCAGGGTCGTAGGCCACTAGGCCTTCACGGAGGAGTTCCCCCCGAACAGCAGCAACGGAGCGGACAAGGCCTGGTCTTGATCACCGGCGCCGCCGCGATCAAACGAAGAGAGGCGGGCTCCCTGCCCGCCTCTCTTGCCCCATCAGCGATGTTCCACTAGACACGCCCTGTTGGAATGGCCAGGACCAGAACCGCCAGGCTGGCGATATACAGCGCCAGAGGCACCATGGACGGACGACCTGCGGTCACCAGCTTGCGTTGCCGGCTTCGCGCGACGTGCGCCAGTCCCAGGCCTGCGAGCATGGCCGCCGGGTGAATAAAGGCCAGGAAGGGGTGGAAGCGCCACGCCATCTCGCCCACCCAAAGGATAAGTCCCAGGGTCACCTGGAGGTCCAGGGCCAGGGTGTACCAAAAGCCGAAACGCTGCGCCCGTGAAACGCCGGCCGAATCGCGCATGCTTGTGAGGGCGCCGGTCACCGCCAGGACGGCGGCGATCAGAACGGCCCAGCGCCACAGTCCATGAAGCAGAAGGATCGCTGCCATTTCGCATCCTCCCGTGGATTACCGCTGTTGCGCCCGGCCCCTCCAGGCCATCTGCGCGGCCCGGTCGGCCAGGCTAACCATGGCGCCAGTATAGCAGGAGGGGAACCCTTAAGCAACGATGGGCTATACAAAGGCCCGCGCCGCCGCAGGCCCGGGGCAGGAACAGGTGCCCGGCACTGCCGCCCGAAGCATTCTAGCCCCTCTCCGGAACTTCCTATAATGTATATTATGTTGTCTCGAACAGCAGAAAGGGCGATTTGGAAAAACGATCAGGCGGCGTGCTGCCAGCTTGCCTGGGCCCCATACGAATAGCCTCTGCGGGGGCGCATAGAGATCGGCTGTGCCCGACGGCGAAGCCGCTGTGGGCAGTCAGTCGGAGCGCGGTTCGCAGGCCTGTCTGCATTG
>CALMNP010000195.1 GCA_937868875.1 uncultured Bacillota bacterium
ATGGCCGGGGCGGCAACGAACCAGGGCGAAGGCCTCCCTCTAGGCCGCCCGCCTGACCCGCAACGCCTCGCGCACCTCCGCCAGGCGGCGCCCGTCCAGCGGGTAGACCCGCAGAAGCAGCAAGGCCAGGACCAGGCCCACCAGCGGAATGACCGCAACGAGGACGCGCAGGCCAAACACGGCGGTGGCCGGCTGGACGGCGAGAGCCGGGTCGTAGTGCGTCTGCTTCAGGACGACGCCCATCAGCACGGCCTGCAGCGAGATGCCCAGCCGGATCATGAAGCCGTTGACGCCGAAGTACATGCCCTCGCGGCGCAGGCCGGTCTTCAGTTCGTCCTCGTCGATGACGTCGGCGATGAGCACGTCCAGCAGGAGAAGGATGCCGGCGATGCCGCCGCCCACCAGGGCGGTGGTCGCCACGCCCTGCCAGACCGTGTTGACGAAGAGCAGCGGCGTGAGGAAGAGTCCGTAAACGGCCACCGAGAGCATCAGGGTCCGCCTCGCGCCATAGCGGGCCGTCAGCCGGGACCAGATGTAGATCATGGGCAGAGCCACAGCGAAGATGGCCCCCAGCAGCATGGAGGTCTGCGCCTCAGCCCCGTGCAGTACGTACTTGACGTAGAAGGGCAGGGTCGCCGTCAGCATGGTGAAGGTGAACTGGATCATCAGGCTGGCCAGCACATACGTGAGGAAGGACCGGTTGGCGAAGGTAGCCTTGAGCGCCTGCCCCAGGGGCAGCGAGGGCTCCTCGGCAAAGGCCGGGTTCTCGCGGCTGCCGGCCAGGGTGAGGAGCAGGCACAGGGCGATGATCACCGCGAAGATGGCGCCCATGGCAGGCCACCCCAGGCTGCCGTAGATGAGCGGCGGGATGGCGACGCCCAGAATCAGGCCGATGATACCCAGCACCTGCCGCCAGGCGGAGACGCGCGTGCGGTCCTCCAGGGAGGCGTACATCTCCGGAAACAGGGCGGTCCAGTTGAGGATGACCACGGTGAAGAGACCGTCGAAGAGGAACATGATGCCCAGGTAGTACCAGAAGAGCGGCATGCCGCTGCCGGCCTTGAAGGGCGGCATCCACAGCAGGGCGAAGGCGATGGCCAGCGGCACGGACAGGAAGCGCACATAGGGAATGCGGCGGCCCCAGCGAGTCCGGGTGCGATCGGAGATCTGCCCGAACAGCGGGTCATTGATGGCGTTCCAGATGCCGTAGAGCACCATGGCCAGGCTGATCCACTCTACCGGTGTACGGAGTACGTCCGAGTAGTAGAAGATGGCGAAGGTGCCCACGGCCTGACCCGCCAGATTGGAGCTGATGTTCCCCATACTGTAGAGGATGTCACGCCAGCTGGTCTTCACCCGGTCATCCCCCTTGCGGCAGGTGCCGCGCTCGCAATTGTCGTAATCTTGTTCGCTGAGTACCAGTGGTAATCCTTTGCTTGTCTCAACCGAAGGCGAGGTCGATCGGCATGAACCTGGAAGCCCTCCTCCCCATCCCCAGACTCCTGGAGGCAGGGAACGTTCTCTGCATCCAGCCCCACCCGGACGACATGGACATTGCTGCGGGGGCAACCCTGTCGAAGCTCACCTCCGCCGGCGCGCATGTGACCCTGGCCACCCTGACCGATGGCAGCAAGGGCACCAACGACCCGGCGACGGACCCGGTCGTCCTGGCCAAGACGCGGCGGGCGGAGCAGGAAGCGGCGACGAAGTTCACCGGCGTCCAGGACCTGGTCTGGATGCCCTTTATCGACGGTGAGCTGCCGGACAGCGACGCGGTGCGGGACGAGATCATTCGGCTCATCCGTCGGGTCAAGCCCGACCTGGTGATGACCATCGACCCGTTCATTCCTTACGAGGCGCACCCCGACCACCTACGCGCGGGGCGCCTCGTGCTGGCGGCAGTCCTCTTCGCCCCCATGCCGCATTTCGCGCCCGGCACGGCCCCCTATGAGGTGCCCGCGGTGGCCCTAACCCAGACCCACCGGCCCAACACCTACGTGGACGTCACCGCGGAGTTCGAGAAGAAGCTGAGCGCCGTGGGCGCCCACCAGAGCCAGTTCGCGGGCGAGTTCCTGCAGCGGTTCTCCCTCTACCTCCACGTCCGCGCCGCTGAGTACGGGCAGAAGATTGACGCGGAACGGGCGGAGGCCTTCAAGGTCCTGACGCCGACCCACCTGCACTACAACCCCGACGCCGAGGATTGTTGAGGCGCGTCTCGCAAG
>CALMNP010000196.1 GCA_937868875.1 uncultured Bacillota bacterium
ACGGCAATCGGCTCATGCGTGACACCAGAACGGCCACCGCGTGCGGGCTCAGCCAGTCGTCGCCGTCGACCTCCAGCAGGTAACGCCCGCGGGCCAGGCGCAGCATCTGGTTCATCCGCCGCGCCTTGCCCGCATTCCTCTGGCTGAGGACGAGCCGCAGCCGTGGGTCGTGGATGCTGCGGAGAAGGCTGGCCGTCCCGTCCCGGGAGGCGTCATCGACGACGATCAGTTCCAGGTTTCTATAAGTCTGCCGCAGGACGCTGCGCACGGCCTGGACAACATAGGGAGCCTGATTGTAGACGGTCATGGCCACCGTGACGGCGGGCCGGCGTGCTGCTCTGGACACGGCCATCCCCTTTCCTCAGGGAGGTCCCTTGCCCATTCTATGCGCCGCTGCGTTATGTTGCATGATCCCCGGCCCGTCTGACCCGTCGCCTGGGCAGCAGACGGTTGAAGCCGAGGATCCCGGAAGTTAACAGGACGCCTGTGATGACCAGCACCGCCCCCGCCACCTCGCTCCACCCCAGCCGTTCGCCCAGCAGGAGAGCGCTGAGCACGGCAGCCCAGAAGGGGACGGCGTTGAGCATCACCGAACCACGGGACAACTCCACTCGCCGCAGACCCTCGTACCAGAAAACGAACCCCAGCACCGTGCCGAATAGGGCCAGATAGGCAACCGCCCCCCAGCCGGCCGGGCCCATGTGCAGCGTCGGCCGCCACGGCGCGGCCACCAGGGCGAGCGGCGTCAGGATGGCTGCACCGGCCGTGGAGCCGTAGGCGGTGCTCACCAGGGCTGAGTGCCGCCTCATGACCTGCTTCCCCAACAGGCTGTAGACCGCCCAGGCTACCACCGCGCCGAACTGAAGCAGGTCCCCGACCCAGGCCGAAGACGTCCCGCCTGACGCGCCCCCCGCCACCACCGCCACGCCCGCGATGGACAGGGCAATGCCGGTGGACTTGGTGGCCGTGACCCGCTCCCCCAGCGCAACGATGCCCAGCAGCGAGGTCACAACGGGCCCTGCCGCGATGATGAGCGAACTCTCGCTGGCCGTAGCCCAGGTGAGGCCGTAGAAGAACAGGACGTTGTACATGGCAACACCGGTCAGCCCCAGGCCGAAGAAGTAGGCGGCGTCCCGGCTCGTCGGCCGGGGCAGCCGGCCCTCCCGGCGCACCACCAGGATCAGGAGCACGGCCGACGCCAACAGAAAGCGCAGGGCGGCCACCACCAGCGGGTGGGCGCCCTGCACCACGAAGCGGCCGGCCACAAACGACCCGCCCCAGAAGGCGGTGGCGCCGGCCAGGTACAGATACGGAACGAGACCAGGCGCCCTACCCACGCCAATCCCCCCAGGCAATACGCATGGATTTCCGCGGCTACGCCCCCGAATCCTGCCACACATCCCCACATGCGTAGAGAGACCGCTCGGGGTGATCGATGACCGCCTCGCTGCCCGCGCCGTTTGCCGGTTGAGCCGCGGTCAGTCCGCGGCCGTCTCCGCCGGTGTCGGCCGGCGAATCTCCATGGCCTCGGCCACCAACTCCACGAAGTCCTTGGTCTGCATCGTCTCCTCGGCCTCGTGGGCCATGACGCCGTCGGTCATCATCGTCAGGCAGAAGGGGCAGCCGGAGGCGCACATGGCTGCGCCGGTGTCCAAGGCCTGCTGGGAGCGGGCGACGTTGACCTTGGCGCCCACCGTCTCCTCCATGAACATCCGCGCGCCGCCGGCGCCGCAGCACATGCCGCGCTCATGGTGATCCTTCATCTCCACCAGCTCCACGCCGGGGATGGACTCCAGGATGAGGCGGGGCGGGTCGTAGACGTCGTTGTAGCGGCCGAGGTAGCAGGAGTCGTGGTAGGTGATCTTCTCCTCCACCGGCTTCGTCAGCTTGATGCGCCCGGTGCGGACCAGGTCCAGGACCACCTCGCTGTGGTGGAGGACCTCGTAGTTCCCGCCGAAGGCGGGGTACTCGTTCTTGATGGTATTGAAGCAGTGCGGGCAGGCGGTGATGACCTTTTTCACCCCGTAGCCATTGATGGTCTCGATATTCTCCATGACCTGCATCTGGAACAGGTACTCGTTGCCGCTGCGGCGGGCCACGTCGCCGGAGCACTGCTCCTCGTTGCCCAGGATGCTGAAGGAGACGCCGGCGTTCTGCAGGACCTTGACCAGGGCCTTGGCGACCTTTTGGTTGCGGGCGTCGTAGCTGCCGGCGCAGCCCACCCAGTAGAGGTACTCCACGTCCTTGTCCTCGGCCATGGTGGTAACGCCCAGGCCATCGGCCCAGGCGGCCCGGTCACCCCGCGGCTGGCCCCAGGGGTTGCCCTTGTCCTGCAGGTTGCGGAACGTGGTGTTCAGCTCCGGGGGCACCTTGCTCTCCGTGAGCACCAGGTAGCGGCGCATGTCCAGGATCTTGGGCAGGTGCTCGTTGCCCACCGGGCACTCCTCCACGCAGGCGCGGCAGGATGTGCACTCCCAGAGGGCCTCCTCGCTGATGACGTCGCCGATCAGCGTGGTGGTCGGTTCCTTTCCGCCGAGGCGCTCCAGCATGTGGTCGCGCAGGTTGATGATCATCTGGCCGGGGTTGAGCTCCTTGCCGGTCTGGTTGGCCGGGCAGCGCGAGGTGCAGCGGTAGCACTCGGTGCAGGCATAGGCGTCCAGCAGTTGGCGCCAGGTGAGGTCCTCCACCTTGGAGGCGCCGAAGCTCTCGGCGTTCTCATCCTCCAGGTTGAGCGGCCGCCACTGCGCGCCCTTGGGCTCCAGGCTGGTGAAGTAGACGTTGAAGGGCGCGGCCAGCAGGTGCAGGTGCTTGGAGTAGGGGATGTAGACCAGGAAGGCCAGCAAGGCGGCGACGTGGACCCACCAGGCGACGCCCCCGATGACGGACACAGCCACGCTGCTGAGGCCCTGCAGCCAGTCAGCCACGACACCCGACACCGGCAGGTAGGCCCCCAGGGGCTCCCGGCCCAGGACGATCTTCGATCCGGCCATGGCGAAGTCGGTCAGGGAGAGAACGGTGATGGCGATGAGGATGTAGGCGGCCTCCCAGTTGCGGTGCAGGCGCTTGGCCTTGAGGATGTACCGCTTGAAGACGGCCATGCCGATGGCGAACAGCACCACGAAGCCTACAATGTCCTGACTGAGCAGGACGTAGGGCCGCAGGGCCCCTTCGGTGACGAATGGAATGCGAAGGTTCTCCGAGAACCCGTCCAGCACCGCCTGCAGGTTGCCGATCGCCAGGATGATGAAGGCGTAGAAGATGGTGGCGTGCATGAAGCCCGAGTAACGGTCCTTGAAGAGCTTGGCCTGACCCAGCACGTTGCGGAAGAAGGCTCCCAGGCGGTCCTGGCGCCGGTCGAAACGGTCCTCGGCCTGGCCGAGCCGCAGCAGACCAAACAGTTGGTAGACACGGCGGACAAAAATGGCCAGGGCGGAAACCAGCATGATCGCAAAGACAGCCTTACCGAAAATGGCCAAACTCTCTCGCCCCCACTATGGGTGTTGTGACTGGAGCCGGGGCCTCCGTCGACGGGGCCGCCGGCCTGTGCGGCCGGAGCCCCGAACCGGCGGTATCTTCTGACTCTTACTCTAGCGGAATCAGGACCGGCTGACGAGTGGAAAACGTCGCCACAGCGGGGAACCCCGCCTCCCTGGCGATGGCCACGGCCTCGCCCAGGCCGAAGCCCAGCTGGTCCGTGCCGTGGGCGTCGCTGCCGATGGTCAGCACCTCACCGCCCAGCCGACGGTAGAGCGCCACCACGCCCGGACCGGGGAAGGTCTCTCGGGCCCGCGAGGCCAGGCCGGAGGTGTTGATCTCGATGCCCGTCCCGGTGGCCACGGCGGCCTTGAGCACCGCCTCCACCTGCTCCCGGTAGTCGGTCCAGGGCACAGGCCCGTAGATGTGGTAGCTGTAGCGCTTGGGCAGATCCAGGTGGCCGAGGGCCGAGAACAGCCCGGACCGCGCCGCGCGCTCCAGCTCCTCATAGTACCAGGTGTAGGTGTCCCGGACGTTCCAGCGCCGGTAGAGGTCTTCGCGGAAGAGCGCCTCCATCCGGACCGCGTGGACGGAGCCGATCACATAGTCGTACGGGTATCCCGTTAGCCAATTCACAATTTGGTCGTGAAACTCCTGCTGATAGGTCACCTCGACCCCGCGGCGCAGGGTCAGGCGGCCGTCAAAGAGGGCCTGACAGCGCACGAACTCGGCCTCATAGGCCTCGCGGTTGTAGAAGCCGAAGAAGGGGTCATCCGGCTGCAGGTCCAGGTGCTCGGTGAAGGCGACCTCCTGCAGCCCCAGCTCCACCGCCCGGCGGCACTGGTCTTCCATGCTGGAGCGGCCGTCGGCGGAGAACAGGGTGTGGACATGGAAATCGACGTGAGGGTTCATGGTTCCTCCTGAGCGGAACAGCTAGCTGGACCGGGACGAGATGCCGTAAGGCGGCGCCACCGGCGCCCGGCTCCCGACCTCCTGGCTCTTGATGAAGCCGTAGAGCAGGACCGCCCCGCCCACCATCTCAGATAGATGCAGCAGGAACGGGAAGCCCGTGGCGGCCAGGCTGCCGCCGGCGGAGAAGATGGCGGTGCCCAGGGCGATGATGAGATTGTAGGCGTGCCGGGTGATCCACCAGGAGTAGAAGGCCCCCAGGAAGAGGGCGGCGGCGCCGGCGATGTTCAGGACGGCAGCGAAGTGACGGACCACGTCTCCGGCCACGCCCTTGCCCGCGGCCGCCTTGGCCACCTCGGCAAAGAGCGTGGTATCCAGCGGCTGGACCCACAGCTGAATGACAAAGGCGACCTCCAGCATCAGCACCAGGGCCAGGAAGGTATGCCCCGCCGTCTTCAGCCCCAGTCTGTAAAGCAGAAAGGGCAGGCCCAAAGACACCACCAGCATCAGGGGCCAGTATACCGCGGGACCCACCGGAAGCAGCCCGGTGATCTCGCCGTGGAAGAAGGCGAAGGACAGCAGCAACGTGAGTCCGATGAAGCCGTGGCCCACGGCGCTCTGCCGCAGCAGGTAGACTGTGCCGCCGCCCATCACGGCCACCAGCGAGACGGCGGTCAGGTAGTAGAGGCGATAGAGGCCGAGGTTCCACCCGCCCTGCATTTCGGCGAAGAACTGGGTAAAGGAGGCCACGGCGAACATGAGCATGGAGACGGTCCACAGAATCTGATGAGGCTTGCGGCGCTCCAGGTACTGGCGCCCCACCAGAAACGCGAAGACGATCCCCAGCAGGGAGGCGGCCAGCGCAAAACCGGCGTTGATGTTCAAGTGGGACCCCTCCTAGACTTGGGCGTCGGACGGACTGGCTTCGATGCCCTTCTTGGTAATGAAGAGCCGGATGACGCCCGGGGCCACCCAGACCGCCTCCCCCGCCTGCACAGCATCCTGCGCGTTGCGGCGGCTCATGCCCTTCTCGCGGCCGAGGACGCGGATGACCTCCACCGTGCGCCCCCTCTCCAGCTTCTCACAGGCAGCCGCGGTGCTGCGCGCCTCCTCACGGGAGAGCTGCGGCTGCTTGGTGCCGTAGCACACCTCGATGCCGGCGCACTCGTAACAACTGACCATGGGACCCTTCTTGCCCATCGTTATTCTCCACCCCGCTGTGGGAAAATTGCCGTTGTGCGGCGCAGGCGGCGGCGCCCCCCCTTCCCCGGCGGCGACTCAGGTGCCGGCCGCCCCGGCGTCGGCCACGGGGCGCGTCACCGCCTCGCCCGCCGAGAACCGGAGGAAGACGTAGAGCCCGCCCAGAATGAGGGCGCCGCCCACCGCCTGGGCGATGGTCGGTTTCTCCCGCAGCATCACCGTCGCCAGGACGGAGGCCCCCACCGGCTCGCCCAGGATGGCCACCGAGACGACCGCGGCCTTGAGGTGCCCGAGGGCGTAGTTGAACAGCGTGTGCCCAAAGATGGTGGGCACGATGGCCAGCAGCCAGAATAACAGCCACTGGTGACTCCCGTAGCCGCGCACGGGCTGCCCCAGGGCCAGGGCCGCGCCCAGCAGCAGCAGAGCACAGATGCTGTACACGGTGAACGTGTACGGGATGACCTCCACCCGCTGACGCACGCTCCGCCCGATGAGGATGTACCCGGCCACCAGGGCCGCGCCCAGCAGAGCCAGGGCGTCGCCCAGCAGGGCCTGCCCGCCGCCGCCCACATCGCCCAGGCCGATGACCGCGGCTCCGACCAGGGCCGCCGCCACGCCGGCCACCCCTCGCGGCGTGGTCTTCTCGCCGAAGAACACAAAGGCGCCCACCAGGACGAACAGCGGCTGCAAAGTCACCAGTACCACGGAACTGGCCACGGACGTGTACTGCAGCGAGGTGATCCAGGAGGCGAAGTGCCCCGCCAGAAACAGGCCGGAGAGCAGCGAGAGCCAGAGGTCGCGCCCCCGCAGGTCCGCCAGACGGCTCCGGTACCGGGTGAGAGCCAGGGGCGCCAGGATGAGGGCCGTGAGGGCCAGCCGGTAGAAGGCGATGACCAGGGCCGGAACGCCGTCCAGGAGCTTGATCAGGATGGAGGAAAACGAGGCCCCCAACACGCCTACCACCAGGGAGGCGCCAGGCAACCAGCCGGCCATCCGCATCGTCCTTCCCTCTCCGCAGCAGGGGCCGTTCCAGCCTGAAGCGCCGCAGGCGCACAGTCCGGTCGCAACGCGGCCGCCGGGAGAATAGCTACTTTATTTCGACGCGGAACGCCAGTGTCCCTTTGTGCATCTTTAGGCAGGACAGGAAAAAGAAAGGCCCCGCGGCCGCTCCTGAAACGGCTGCCGGGGCCTATGCGTTCTGGCGATTCGGCGGGGCGTCCGTTCGATGAAGCGGCGCCCGCTCGGTTAGGAGGCGTCCGCCCTTGCAACCGCTGCGCTCTACTTGCCGCGGCGGAACAAACGGGCAAACAGCAGCCGCACGCTGTCCCAGATGTTGCGGAAGAATCCGCCGCGGCTGACATCCTCTGCGGTGACCAGGTCGAACCGGCCCAGTTCCTTGCCGCCGGAGGCGACCAGCAAGGTCCCGACCTTCTGTCCCCGCGCCACGGGACCCACCAGGTAGCGTTTATCCATCGTCACCTGGGTGGTGACGTCCTTCTCCTGCCCCTTCTGCACCAGCACCGCCACAGGTTCCGACGGCGTCACGCCGACCTGGCGCTTGCTGCCCTTATACACCGGGAGTTGGCCGACACGTGTGCCCTCGGCTACCGGCTGAACCACGGCGAAGTTGGCGAAGCCCCAGTTGAACATGGAGGCGACCGCCTGCTCGCGGTAGGCCTCGCCGGTCAGGTTGCCCACGCGCTCCGGCGTGCCCAGGACCACGCCAATGAGGCGCATGTCGCCGCGCTTGGCGGTGCCCACCAGGTTGAAGCCCGCCTCGCTGGTGTGACCGGTCTTGAGACCGTCCGCATCCGGGTAGCTCCAGAGCAGGCCGTTGCGGTTCTGCTGGGTGATGGGCTTGCCGGTGGTGATGTCGGTGCCGTAGCTGAACTCCTTGGTCTTGTGGTAGTCCAGGGCCTCGGGGAACTCATGGATGTACTTCTGAGCCAGCATCGCCATCTCTCGGGCCGAGATCTGGTCGTTGGGAGACAGGCCGTGCGGGTCCTCAAAGTGGGCCGTCTGCAGGCCCAGAGCCTTGGCCTCCTGGTTCATCTCCGCCACAAAGGCGTCCACGGACCCGGCGATGGTCTCGGCCACGGCGATGCAGGCGTCATTGCCCGAGTCTACGGTGATGCCGTAGAGCAGGTCGCGCACCTTCACCCGGTCGCCGGCGTTGAGGAACATCAGGGACGACCCGGGCCAGCGGCCGGCCCAGGCGTTGGGCGACACCACAACCTCCTGGTCCAGGCTGATCTTGCCGCTGTGGATGGCCTTGAAGGCCAGCCGCAGGGTCATGACCTTGGTCAAGCTGGCGGTGGGCAGAGGCACATCGGCGTTCTGCTCCATGAGCACCTGGCCCGTGCCCGCGTCCATGAGGATGGCGGATTTGACCTGCAGCGTGAAGGGAGGGGCCGGCGGGTTGGTGGGAGCGGCCGGGTTGGTGGGAGCGGTGCCCGTCTCCGCCAGGGCGACGGGGCTGGCGAGCGAGAGTAGGATCAAGGCCCCGGCCATCACCAGGGCCGGCACCCGCAGGCTTCCAGATGCCATGTTCCGAAAGGTGAAGCTGCGCAAGAAAGGTCCCTCCGGTTGTGCTCTTGTGTTAATCTACCCTAGGCTCCCCCGAGCCACACCGCAAAGTGGCCGCCGCGAGCGGCGGGTACCTGGGCCAGGGCGGCGATCATGTCCGGCCCGAACTTGGCCAGGTACGGCAGGATGTTGAAGACCCGCTCCTGCGGCTGGTCACGCGGCCTCAGCAGCAGGGCCAGCCTGTCGAACTGCCGCATGGCCACCTCGCTGTTCTTGCGGTGCTGCTGACGGGCCTTCTCCTCCAGCCGGCCGAACTGGGCGTGAATCTGTCGGACGTTCTCCTGCGCCACCTGCTCCAGCGAGCGGTCCAGGGTCAGCACCTGCTCGACGACCTGCCCGTAGCGGCGGTCGAAGTCCTCGCGGAAAGCGGCGAACAGGCCGGTCAGGCCGATGCGGTCCTCCCGCTCCAGGACCTCCCGCCGCGCCTCCTCCAGGCCGAAGAGGGCCTGCTCCACGGTGAGGCCCTGCTTCTCCAGAGCCCGCGCCGCGGTGGGCTCCATCAGGGTGAGGTTGGCGCGAGGCACGTAGACGGGGGGCTCCAGACCGGCGGCGGCGTAGACGGGCCGGTACAGCCCGTAGTAGCTGATCTCGCCGGGGCCCGCCACGTAGGCCAGGGTAGGCAGCAGGTAGTCCTGAATCAGCGGGCGGGTCACCACGTTGCCGCTGAAGCGCTCCGGTTCAGCCTGCGCCAGGCCTTGCAGCTCATCCAGGGAGTGGAGCGGGCCGCCGCGGGTGGCGAAGCCCCCCTCGCGGCGGAACAGCGGCAGGCGTGCCCCCTCCTCGTAGAGGAAGAGGTTGGCCGCGCCGTCCTCCCTCTGCACTGTGGGCTGGAAACCCAGGCGGCGCACCATCTCCTCGCCCTGCAGCAGGGCCCCGGTCAGAGCCTCATTGCGCTGCAGCAGCCGGCTGACGAAGGGCCCGGCCAGCCGGCGAAGTGCCGGCTCCATGGGGTCGAACAGGACCAGACCCCGTTCTCCCAGCAGCCAGGCCATGATGCGCGCGAACCAGTCGGCCAGGCTGCCGCCGGGGGCGGTCAGGCCCTCCAGGTCCGCTGCCAGAGCCGGCGTGAACTCGGTCTCCGGCAGGTGCTGAAGCATCTCCCGCAGCAGGGTCTGCGCCGCCGTCCCGGCCTCCACCTGACCGGCCGAGCGGTGCGACGGGGCATCCAGGTTCAAACGCAGGCGCTGCAGTTGGCCTTGCCGGTCGATCAGGTCCAGGTGGTCAATCTCGGTCAGGTCGTGGTCCTCGGAAGCGATCCAGAAGACCGGAACCACGGGTCTGCCCAAAAGGGCCGACATCTCCGCCGCCAGCGACACGGCCTGCAGGGCCTTGTACACCGTGTACAGCGGCCCTGTCAGGACGCCGGCCTGCTGGCCGGTGACCACCGCCATGGTCTCCCTGTCGGCCAGGCGGCGGGCGTTTTCAAGCGCCGCCGGGGCATTGCCGATTCGCCTGTTGTATTCCTCCACGACCGCTGCCAGGGCGGCCTGCTCCGCTCCCTGCCGGACGGCCAGTTGCTGGGCGCGGGCAACAAAAGAGGCCTCGCGGCCGGGGTCGTGGAGATAGATCTCCGACACCCGCGCGAAGTCCCCGGTATAGGCCGCAGCCAGCGATCCCGCGGCGAGGAGCCCAGGTACCTTCTCCCACCTCACGGGCGCCTCTCCCCTCTCCCGTTCGTGTCTTGACGCAAGGCGACCGGGCCGGTCCCGCCCTGTGCGGCGGAGCCGGCCCCGGCCACGTTACCCACTATACCACTTCGATGAAGCCGGAGTCGTCTTTGACCGTCTCGCCGATAACGGCGGCCACCGGAGCCCCTGCTTCCAGGAGCCCCCGGCGCAGCGACTCCGTCTCGCCCTTGTCCACGGCGATGAGCAGGCCGCCGCTGGTGACGGCGTCGCAGAGCAGAAGGCGCTCGTGGTCGGGCATGCCCTGGGGGAACGAAACCCCCGGGGACACGTACTTGAGGTTGTTGCGCGACCCGCCCGGGAAGATATCCTGGGCGGCGTACTTGCGGGCTGCCTCGATCACCGGCACCTCAGCGGCGAAGATGCGGACGCCCACGTGGCTCTCCCTGGCCACCTCCTGGGCGTGACCCAGCAGGCCGAAGCCGGTGATGTCGGTGACGCACCGCACCCCCGAGGCCAGGATGGGCTCGATGTAGCTGTTCAGCCTGGCCATGACGGCCGTCACCTCATCCACCTCGTCCTGCGGCACGATGCCCCGCTTCATGGCGGTGCTGATAGTGCCCGTGCCGATGGGCTTGGTGAGAATGAGGTCCTGGCCCGGTCTGGCGCCGGCCTTGGTCATGACCCGCTTCGGGTCGACCAGCCCGGTGACGGACAGGCCGTATTTGGGCTCAGGGTCATCGATGCTGTGGCCACCCAGCAGGACGGCTCCCGCCTCCTTCACCTTGTCCGCGCCGCCGCGCAGAATCTCGGCGAGCACGGCGTGGGGCAGCTTGGATACGGGGTAGCCCACCAGGTTAAGCGCGGTGATGGGCTTGCCGCCCATGGCGTAGACATCCGACAGGGCGTTGGCGGCGGCGATCTGCCCGAAGGCGTAGCCGTCGTCGACGATGGGCGTGAAGAAGTCCACGGTCTGCACGATGGCCAGGTCGTCGGTCAGCTGGTAGACGCCGGCGTCGTCCGGGTCGTCGAGGCCGACCAGCACCCGGGCGTCCGGCTGGGACTTGGGTAAGTGGCGCAGAACCTGCGCCAGGTCCTCAGGACCCATCTTACACCCTCAGCCGGACTTGGACGACGTCGTGGTGAGGCGTACCTTCTGCTCTTCCGGCACCGGTCTCCCCTCCTCTGCCTGAGGCCGAATGGACGCGGGCGGGTCTGGCGGGCCTGAAGGGCCTGGCCGTCCGCCGGATCTATTCAGACAAGCCGCAGGCAGCGGCCAGGGCCGCCGCCAGATCGGCGTCGTCTCCGGGAAGAAGCGTCCGCGGGTCGATCAGCACCTGGTCGTGCTGGACGCGGACGAGAACGGCCGGGTCGCCGCGGCGGAGGCGTTCCTCCACCTGGTGGGCGGCCAGGCCTTCTGCCTGCAGAGCGACCAGCCAGGTGGGAATCTCCACGGCCGGCAGCGAGCCGCCGCCCGCCTGCGATGAGCCCTCCACCACCTCTACCCGGGCCTCTTGCCCGAGCGCGGCACGGAGCCGCCGGGCCAGGCCGCGGGCGCGGCGGCGCAATTCGTCCTTGGGCAGGGACAGCATCTGTAAGGTCGGGACCTCCGCCCAGGCCCGCTGCGGGTCCAGGTAGAGGCGAAGGGTCTCCTCCAGGGCGGCCAGGGTCAGCTTGTCGATGCGAACGGCGCGGTTCAGCGGGTGGCGGCGGATCTTCTCCACGGCCTGCCGCGAGCCGACGATGATACCGGCCTGCGGCCCGCCCAGGAGCTTGTCGCCGCTGAAGGTCACAACGTCAACGCCAGCCTTGACGCTGGCGGCGGCGGTAGGTTCAGCCTCATAGCCGTAGGTGGGCAGTTCGTCCACCAGGACGCCCGACCCCAGGTCCTCCACGGCCAGCAGCCCGCGCTGGTGTGCCAGCTGCACCAACTCTTCGCGGGAGATGGCGGCGGTGAAGCCCAGGATGCGGTAGTTGGAGCTGTGGACCTTGAGCAGGAGGGCGGTCTCCGGAGTGATGGCCTGCTCGTAGTCGCGCTGGTGGGTCTTGTTGGTGGTGCCCACCTCCACCAGCCTGGCGCCGCTCTGGGACATGACGTCGGGGATGCGGAACGAGCCCCCAATCTCGATGAGCTCGCCGCGGGAGACCACGACCTCGCGGCCGCGGGCCAGGGCGGAGAGCACCAGCAGCACGGCGGCGGCGTTGTTGTTCACCACCAGGGCCGCCTCGGCCCCCGTCAGGCGGCAGAGCAAGCTTTCCACGTGGACGTAGCGCGAGCCGCGCTCGCCCGTCTCCAGGTCCAGTTCCAGATTGGAGTAGGACTGGGCGATCTCGGCCACGCGCCGCGCCGCGGCGGGAGCCAGGAGCGACCGTCCCAGGTTCGTATGCAGCACAACGCCCGTGCCGTTGATGACCCGGCGCAGGCTGGGACGCAGCGAGCGGGTCAGGATGTCGGCGGCCATCTCGGCCAGGCCGACCGGTCCGGTGTTCAGGACTGCCAGAGCCCGGTTCGCGGCCTCTTCTTCCGGGCTGGCCGCGGCCGTCAGAGCCTGCCGCAGTTCGGCGGCCGCCTGGGCGAGCGCATCGCTCACCCGGCCGGCCGAGTAGCGGCCCTGCAGGACCCGGGCCGTCTCCGTCTGCAGAGCCCGCGCCACCGCGGGAATGCGCCGCAGGGCGGCCTGCTTCCAGGCGCCGTCCACATCCCTCACCCCCACTGTACGGAGAAATGCGCCCAACCTGACGGAGGGGCGCAAACCCTTGTCCATTATAGCACTGCCCAGGGAGGGTGCCAAACCCTGGAGCCGCCTCAGTTTGAGGGTCTTTCTCCCTGGGCGGCGCGGCTAAGCAGGTCGGCCAGCTTCTCCGGCGTATCGACGGGCGCGAAGCAGGCGTTGCCAGCACACACGTAGGCCACAGGTTGAGGGCCGGCCGGGTACGTGACCTCGGGGTTGTGGGGATTCGGGCCCGCCGTGTCCTGCACCGCCAGGGTGACGGCGCTGAGCGGGAAGCTTCGCACCGCCTGCCTCAGGGCCTCCATGGCGCCGGCTGCCGCGCCGTCAGCGACCGCTCCATCGCGGGCAGCCCCAGCGGCGCCGTCGTGGAGCGGCCCCACCACCACCACGTGCAGGGGCCGGAGCAGGCTTTCCAGCACCAGCCCAAAGACCGCCGCCAGCGAGCCGTGGCGCTCCAGGCCCTCCGTCTGCGTGGCCAGGGCCTTCCTGGCACGCTCCTCGAAAACCGCCCGGCCCGTCAGCTGGTAGAGCTGCAGCAGCACCCGGGCGGCACGGGCGTTCTCCTCCATCGGCCGGACCCGGTACTTCAGCGCGCCGAGTGCCTTCGGGTCGGCGGGGCCGTCGAAGTAGCCGCCCTCCCTGGCCGCCAGGTGCTCCTCCATATACTCCGCCAGCTCCAGGGCCCGCTGCACGGCCCAGGGCTCGCGGGTTTCGGCGTAGAGCGCCAGCAGGGCGTCCGCCATCTCCACCTGGTCGGACAGCAGGCCTGGCAGCTCAGGTCCTCCCTGAAAGGCGCCGTCCCGCCAGACCCGGAAGTGGGCCATGCCGCCGTCCCCGGCCCGCAGGTCGCGGTCCAGGCCGTGCAACAGTTCCTGCGCCTGGCGGGTGCAGCGAGGCTCGCCCAGCACGCGTCCGGCCCGCAGCAGGGCCCGGGCCGCCATGGCATTCCAGTCGGCGTACACGGTCCGGTCGATGTAGGGGGCGGTCCGCTTGCGCCTCTCCTCCAGGGGCAGGGCGTAGTACTCCTCGTCCGCGTCCTGGCTGCCTGCCAGGTACGGCGTGCCGGGGTTCTGCAGGACGTCGCCCCAGAAGCGGAGCACGTCTCCGGCCGTCTCCAGGTGGGCGGCGCTGTCCACGGCGTCGCGCCCCAGGGCCACGCCGGCGCGGAGGTACAGGTCCAGCAGGCGCGCGTTGTCCTCCAGCATCTTCTCAAAGTGCGGCACGGACCAGTCGCGGGTGGTGGAGTAGCGGAAGAAGCCGCCCTCCACCGGGTCGTGCATGCCGCCGCCGGCCATCCCGTCCAGGGTGGTCTCCACGATGGTCCGCCAGCGGTCGTCACCGGTGGTCAGGTAGCGGTCCAGGCTCAGCTCCAGCGCGGCCACCTGAGGAAACTTGGGGGCCCGGCCGAAACCGCCGTACTTCGGGTCGTAGGACTGGGCCACCGCCTCCGCCAGGCTATCCAGGAGCGCCGGCCCCAGGGCCCCTTCGTCCCGCTCCCCCTCGTCAACCTTGCCCTTGAAAAGGTCGACGTTGACCTGATCGCCCTTCTCCTCCCAAAAATCCAGCACCTTGCCGCAGAGGTCGGCCATCTCCTTCGGCGGTACGTAGGTGGCCCCCGTCAGCACGCGGCCGCTGGGGGTGAGAAAGGCGGTGGTGGGCCAGCCGCCCGTGTTGTATCGCCGGTTGACGTCGGGGCGCCGGTCGTTGTCCACGCGCACGGGCACGAACCGCTCGTTGACCAGGGAGACCACCCGCTGGTCCTCGTAGGTGGTGTGGTCCATGACGTGGCACCAGTGGCACCAGACGGCGCCTATGTGCAGCAGGACCGGCTTCTTCTCCCGCTCCGCCCGCTGGAACGCTTCCGAACCCCACTCCTGCCACTGTACCGAAGCCTTCACTGGTTTTCCTCCCTCGGATCGGCCCCCATCAGGGCCGGCCGCACCTGGGTACGGAGCCTCTTTGGACCTGATCCGCCACACCCTCTTGGGCCAGTGCCTCGTCCCTGAGGCTCAACTGAACCGGCGGCAGCGGCAGGCCCGCCTCCACCGCTCGCCGGCAGCGCTGGATGGCGTGTAACGCGTCGTCCACGTCGAGGCCCGCGTAAACGGGACGGTAGGGCCCCAGGTGCCTCTCCGCCCGGGCCAGCAGGGCCCGGGCGCCGTGCTGGTTGCCCTGCCCGGCGTGGTACAGGCCGACGGCAAACTGGATGAGGCCCTTGTAGAAGTCCTGGCGGTCCTGCCGCCACAGTTCTTCCAGCACGTCGTGCCCCTCGTAGTAATGTCCCGCTGCGAACAGACCCAAGAACCGACGGTACTCAGGCGGATAGGCCATGAACGCTCCTTTCATGCAGACGGCCGCAGGCTCCCCATTTGGAGCGTGCGGCCGTTCTCTTCCTGCGGCGCGGGAGGACGTCAGACCCCGGCCCGGTTGATCAGGTGCATGGCCTCCATGCGGGTGGCGTGCTCCTCGAAGACACCGCGCACGGCGGAGGTCACCGTCCTGGTGCCAGGCTTCTTGATGCCTCGCATACTCATGCAGAGGTGCTCCGCCTCCACCACCACCAGGACGCCCTGGGGGTTGAGCCGCTCCATGAGCAGCTCCGCCACCTGGACCGTCAACCGCTCCTGCACCTGCGGCCGCTTGGCCGCCAGGTCCACCAGCCGGGCCAGCTTGGACAGGCCGGTGATCCTGCCGTTTCGCGGAATGTACGCGAGATGGGCCTGACCGAAGAAGGGCAGCAGGTGATGCTCACACATGGAGTAAAAGGGGATATCCTTGACGATGATCATCTCTTCGTGGTCCTCCTTGAAGACCACGGACAGCGGCTCGCCGGGATCCTTCTGAAGTCCGGCGAAGATCTCCTCGTACATGTCGGCGACGCGGCGCGGCGTCTCCCGCAGGCCCTCGCGCTCGGGGTCCTCCCCCACGGCCTCCAAAATCAGACGCACGGCGTGCTTGAGCTTGTCTTTGTCCACTTCAGGTCGCTCCCATTGGGTCCGGTTCCTCACAAGCCCATTGTACTCCATCGCCCCCCAGGGGGAATAGGTCTATCGAAAGCTCTTCGTTGCAAAAATGGAGAGGCGGCCGGTAGCCGCCTCTCACAGGTGTATGCCCAGGGTGTAGCCGTACTTCTCGAAACACTCCCTGCACACGGGCCGCCCGGTGGAGCGCGTGTACAGCCGGGTCTTCCTGCGGGTCGGCCGCCTGCAGATGTCGCAGTAGATGATGTGAACGAGTGTGCCCAATTGCGCCAACCTCCGGCACTACTATGCGCCGAAGGCGGCCCGGCTATGATGGCGCGGCGTCCTTCTTCCGCAGTGCTTCCCTGTTCTACATCGCGCCGCCACGGCGCACGGGCTGATCATCCGTCTGCAGCAAGGTGTACTCGCCCGGCCCCGCCAAGGCCAGGGACAGAGCCGCCGCCAGCAGCAGCAGTTCGAATTCCCAGCCGCCGATGAAGCCCCGGTCCATCCTCGCCTTGACGATGGCCACGGCCATCTCGGCCGCCAGCACCACGCCCGCGCTGCGCGTCGCCACGCCGGCGAGGAGGGCAAGCCCGCCCGCCGCCTCGATGAACCCCGCCAGCAACACCACTGCCGTCGGCCAGGGCAGGCCGGCCCCAGCAAAGAACGAAGCGAACTCAGCCGGGTCCGCCAGCTTGGGCAGCCCGTGCAGCAGGAAGATGAGGCCCACCGCCAGCCGCAAGGCCAGCAGGCCGGTGCCCACGCGATCCAGCTTCCTCATGACGCTCCCCCTCCCTCACGGCCCCTGGTCGCGGGGCCGGTCCACCACAGGTTTATGACGGAGGAGCGCATTTTAGACAAACCTGTGGCCGTGTCGATGCCCATCTAGGCCTGAGGCGGCAGGGGTGCCGGTGCCGCATCAGGCCAGTGGCGGATGGGCCCGGCGCCGTCTCCAGCTGCCGGCGGCATCCAGCGCCATACTAGTGGTAGCGGAACGCTCGGCTCCAGCCGCGGTGGCGGCTAGCGGCAGGCGATGGTGGAGAAGGTCCGGCCCCAGCGGTGCCCGCGGATTCCCGCAGCGGCCATAAGTCCAGTTTGCGCCAAAGGAACCGGGCAAACAACATCGCCTACAGCCAGGCTCCTGAGCCTGCCCGAGTCTGCTGGAGCGCCTCGGCAATGCGACGAATCGTCACATTTTGATCCCTTGAAGAATGGGCATCTTGACTCCAGGCAGGGTGGTGGGCAGTGGCGGTAAAGCCTTGCTGTGCCTGTATTCGGATGAAATACGACGAATCGTCACATTGCCGAGGCGCCGAGGGGATGAGGTGCTAAGGGGATGAGGGGCTGCTTCCCCCGTTCGGCCCCTGGTTCAAAAAAAGGCCCGCACTCCAACGAGTGCGGGCCACGCCGCCCCCCGGTGGGGGGCGGCGTGCAGTGCGTCGTGCTTGGGGCCTATCGGTACCTGCCGCTTGAGGTCTAGCGGAACTTGGCCAGCAGCCTCTCGAACTTCTCCGGGCTCAGGTTGAGGTCCTGATTGGCGACCGGCGGGGCCTTCATAAAGCCGGCAGCCAGGTCCTCATAGGAGGGCCGCTCTTCGCGGTAGATGAGGCCGGTAATCATGCTCTCGGTCTCCACCACCTTGGCGAAGGCCCTGGAACGGTCGGTGGCATCGTAGTTTGGATCCTCGTCGACGTTGGTCAGGCCTTCCTTGTAGAAGTCGTAGGTGTTGACCTTGTTGAAGGTGACGCAGGGGCTGATGGCGTTGACGAAGGAGAAGCCGCGATGCTGGACGGCCTGCTTGATCAGCTCGGCCAACTGCTGCAGGTTGGAGGAGAAGCCCTGGGCCACGAAGCCTGCGCCGGCGGCGAGGGCCAGCTCCAGGGGGCGAACCGGATGCTCGATGTTGCCGGCCGGCGTGGACTTGGTCACGAAGCCGGGGTCCGAGGCCGGGGAGACCTGGCCCTTGGTCAGGCCGTAGATGTGGTTGTCCATCAGAACGTATGTGATGTCGATGTTGCGGCGCATCATGTGCATGAAGTGGCTCATACCGATGGCCAGGCCGTCGCCGTCGCCGCCGGCGGCCAGTACCGTCAGGTCGCGGTTGGCCAGCTTGACGCCCATGGCCGTGGGGAGTGTGCGGCCGTGCACGGTGTGGAAGTTATAGGAGTTAATATAGTTACCGATGCGGCCGGAGCAGCCGATGCCGGCCACGATGGTCACCATCTCAGGGTTCAGGTCCATCTCCACCAGCGCGCGCTGCATGGCGGCCAGGACGCCGAAATCGCCGCAGCCCGGGCACCACCAGGACTTTTCCGCGGTCTTGAATTCCGCCAGAGTCGTAGCCATTAGCCCAGCACCTCCCGGCACTTGCCCATGATATCGCTCGGCAGGAACGGATTGCCGTTGTACTTCAGCAGGGACTCCACGTGGTCGTAGTGTCCGACCTCCATCTTGATCAGGCGGAGAAGCTGTGCCTGAGCGTTGTTCTCCGCGACGACGACCCGCTTGGCCTTCTCAATGGCCGCCTTGATCTCCTTCGAGGGGAACGGCCACATGACGCGGACGTGCAAGTGAGCCGCCTTGACCCCGTCCTCGGTCAGTTCGTCGACCACCTTGTCGATGGCGCCGGTGGTGGAGCCAAAGCCGACCAGCAGAATGTCCGGGTTCTCAGCGCCGTTGTAGCGCACGCCGGGAACGTCCAGACCCTGCAGCTTGCGGAAGCGCTTGTTCATCTGGTTGACGCGGTTGTCCGGGTTCTCCTGAACCTTGCCGGTCTCGCTGTGCTCGATACCGGTGGCCAGGTACTGGCCGTATTTCTGGCCGGGGAGCGAGCGGGGCGAGACGCCGGACTCGGTGACGGCGTACCGCTTGAACACGTCGCGGCCCATCTTCAGCAGTTCTTCTGTGTTCGCCACCTGGCCACGGTCGATCTTGATCCGGGAGAGGTCCAGGTTATCCACGGTGGTGAGGTTCAGGGAGATGGCCAGGTCCGTGGCCACCAGCACCGGGCACTGGAACCGCTCCGCCAGGTTGAAGGCCAGGGCCGTGTCGTAGAAGGCCTCCTCCGTGGTGGAGGGGGTCAGCACGATGCGGGGCGAGTCGCCGTGCCCGCCGAAGATCATGGCAAAGACGTCCGACTGCTCCTGCTTGGTGGGCATGCCCGTGGAGGGGCCGCCGCGCTGGGTGTTGATGATGACCACCGGGATCTCCGCCATGGAGGCCAGGCCGATACCCTCCTGCATCAGCGAGAGGCCGGGGCCGGAGGTGGCGGTCATGGCCCGCGCGCCGCCGAAGCCGGCGCCGATGGCGGCGGTGATCGAGGCGATCTCGTCCTCGCACTGCACCACAATGCCGCCGAACTGGGGGAACGTGGGGATCAGATATTGCATGATTTCGGAGGCCGGGGTGATGGGGTAGGCGGTCATGACCCGGCAGCCGCCAGCCAGGGCGCCCAGGGCGGCCGCCTCGTTGCCGATCAGCAGCAGCCGGGCCTTGCCGTCGCCGGGGGCCAGGCGGAAATCCTTGTAGACGGAGAACAGACTCTCCGCGTGCTCATAACCCAGACGAAGGGCCTGGACGTTAACTTCGCCCATTCCCTTCTTCTTGCCGAACTTCTCCATGACCATGTCCTCGAACCCCTGCAGCGGGAGCCCCAGCAGATAGGCGCTGACGCCGACCGCAATCACGTTGCGGACCTGCAGGTTGCCCAATTCCTTGGCCATCTCGGTCATGGGCACGGGCAGCAGGGCCGCCTCGCAGCCCTCGGGCAGGTGGGGCTTGAACTTGGTGTCGGCGATGATCAGGCCGCCGGGCACCAGCTCCTTGTACTCCAGGTCGATGGTATCCTGGTCCAGTGCAACCAGGATCTGCAGGTCGCCGGAAGTCGACAGGACCTTCTTCGTTGAGATGCGAATCTTGTAGTTCGTGTGGCCGCCCCTGATCCGCGAGCTGAAGTGCTTGTAGCCATAGATGTAATAGCCCAGGCGGTTGCAGACGGTGGCCAGGATGTCCCCGGTGGAGTCAATGCCTTCGCCTTGTTCTCCCCCGATTTTCCACGAAATCAGGTCCATCAACTCGGCTCCCCTCTTTCCGGAGTGCGCCTTACGCTTGTATGTCTAAAGAATAAAGCAGCTTCTGATATAATACCAATGAATGCTTTTTATCCGTTGCATAACGCCGCGGAATAGAAAGGAGGCGGCGACCCTGCTCTTACAGCACCTGGAGACCTTTTGTCGGGTCATGGAAGAGGGCGGCGTCACGGCCGCGGCTCAGGCTCTGAATATGAGTCAGCCGGCCGTCACCAAGCAGCTTCGCGCCCTGGAAAACGAGATGAAGTGCCAGCTCCTGGAGCGGAAGGGTCGGCGGCCGCACCTGACGCCCGCAGGCGAGCTGGTCTATGATTACGCCAAACGCGTACAGCAACTGATTCGCGAATGCCGCACCGGCGTCGAGGCCCTGGAGCAGCCGGGCAAGGGCCTGGTCACCATCGGGGCCGTCTTCTCGTTGGCCCTGTTCACCCTGCCCGAGGTCCTGGCCGACTTCACCCGACGCCAGCCTCTTGTCAAGGTGCACGTCAAGACCGGAACCATCCAGCAGACCGTGCAAATGCTGCTGCGGGGCGAGATCGACCTGGGGTTCGTGACCTCCCCGGTCACCCACGACGAGGTGGAGACCGTTCCGCTGTTCCACGATCCAGTGGTGGTTATCAGCGCCCCCCGGACGAAGCTCCCCACGGATCTTACGGTGGCGCATCTGAACCGCCTGCCCATGATCAGCTTCCAGAAGGCTTCCAAGTTCCGGGCCTACCTGGACCACGTCCTGGAACAGTACGGTATCCACCCGGAGATCACCATGGAGTTCGACAGCCACGAGGCGGTCAAGACCATGGTGGGCCTGGGGTTTGGCGTGGCTATGATCCCCTACTCGTCGGTGCGGGAGGACGTGGCGCAGGGCCGGCTGATCACCCACGGCATCGAGGGCCTGCCCGAGATCTCCCGCATGACCTGTCTGCTGCTGCGTCGCGAGCGGAGCCACCCGCCGGCGGTGAACGCCTTCATCGACCTGGTGCGCAAGCACTATCCTACCCCGGCCGTTACCACCGAGAGGTGAACCATGGTCCGCAAGGCTGGCAAGGCCCCTTCCGCCCCCCTCTCCGTCACGCCCGAAGCGGCGCGTCGCTTTCTTCTCCACCATCAGGGCCTGCTGACGCCTCCTGACGGGCCGTCGCCCTGGACTTCCCTGCGCGGCGACGCCACCGGCGTCCTGGCGGCCATCGGCCTGCTGGAGTGCGTACAGATCGATCCGGTCAACACCGTCTCGCCCAATCACCACCTGGTGTTGGCCAGCCGGCTGGAAGGCTACCGACCCGATTCGTTGGAGGCGCTCCTGGACCAGGGACTCCTGTTCGAACACTATCTCCAGGCCCGCTGCGCCATCCCGCGCCGGGACTTCGCCTATTTCCGTCCGCGCGTAGAGGCTCTGTCGCTCCAACAGCACCGCTGGGGTCAGGTAAAGGACACGGCCAGGGACATCCTGGCCCATATCCGCAACAACGGTCCGGCCAGCGCCCGGAGTTTCACCGCCTCCGACAAGGTGGTCGGGTACTGGGACAGCGAGGCCCGCACCAAGGCCACCAGCCTCGCCCTGGAGATGCTCTGGGAGACCGGCCGACTGATGATCACCCGGCGGGAAGGCAACCTGCGTTACTACGACCTGCCCGAGCGGGTGATGCCGAAGGAACTGTTGGAGCGGTTCGCCTCCACCCCGGAGGACGAGTGCTGGCGCGCCCTGCGGCTCAAGTACTACCGGGCCTACCGGCTCTTCGACCCGGGAGATCTGCGCTTCGGCTGGCGCAGCCAGAAGGCGGCGGAGCGCCGGGCGCTGGTGGAGCGAGATCTGGGGGAGGGCCTCATCGCCCCCGTCACGCTGGAAGGCGTTCGCCGGGCCTACTACGTCCTGTCCGAGGATGCGGCACTCCTCCAGTCGGCCGCCTCATGGGAGGCCGGCGACCGCGGGACGCTGCTCTCCCCGCTGGACAACCTGCTGTGGCGCCGGGAGAGAATTCAGGACGTCTTCGGCTTCACCTACACCTGGGAGCAGTACATCCCGGTCGCCAGGCGCCAATTCGGGGCCTACGCCATGCCCCTGCTGCTGGGGGACCGCCTGGTCGGGCGGCTGGACCCGCGGTTCGACCGGGGCGCCGGCGCCCTGGTGGTCAACCGCATCGCCCTGGAGCACGGGGTGCGCCCCAGCAAGGCACTGGCCCGCGGCATCGGCCGCGCGGCGGCCCGCCTCCTCGCCTTCCTCGGGGCGGACACGGTCCGCTACGAGGACGAAGTCCCGGCGGGTCTGCGGCGCTACCTGGAGTGAGGGGAACTGCTTCCTGCAGACAGAGGGGGCGCCGGACGACTCACGTCCGGCGCCCCTGCTGCTCAGGGCTGCGCTGTTGCGTCTACAGTGGGTCCGCCCAGGCGTCCAGGCCCGCGACCGCATCGATCGCCAGGGTGCCGCGGGCGAACGGGCCCAGGCCCCTGCGCCGGGCGGCCGGCCGGCCGTACGGCACAGGCGCGGCGCCCCACGGTCCGGGGGC
>CALMNP010000197.1 GCA_937868875.1 uncultured Bacillota bacterium
AGCCCTGGAATTCCGATCCCTGCCAGGCGCTCTCACCGTGGCGGCGCCGCCGATAAAGTGAGGCAGAAAGGCTACGCCACCTCTGGTTTACTTGCGGTCCAGGCTGCAGGGTCGCCTCCGGACGCTCCGCACGCCCCCAGGAAAAGGCCCCCCGCGCTTGAGCGCAGGGGGCCTTGATGCCACTTGGCTATGGCGTAGTATTCAGTCGTTCCACCCTGGTAACGATAGACTGTCCGGTTTCGGCATCAATGACTTCCGTTACCAGTGCGTTGGGAATGACGCCGGCTTTAGTCTCAGTCCCGTTTGGGTAGTAGACCTGGATCAACCATACCTGGCGATCCCGTGCCACCCACGGGGTGCGCCCGTCTCCCAGTAGCTTCTCCGCATCGGCCCATTTTATAAGCTGCTTCTTTATGGGCCTGGACTCTGTGGGAGGAACGCGATTGAGCTCGTCCCCTTGAAGGAGCTGGCCTGGAGCCTTGTCAGCGTTACCCGGCAGGACAACGGGCGGAGTATTGTTAACATCAGCCGGACTCTTGGTGGCGGTGTCTTCGCGGGCAAGCGCAATACCACTCGTTACGGCTAGGACAACCACCAGCAGACCCAGTACAGTCATACCCAAACGCTTCACCGTGCCAACCCCCTTCATTGTGCTATCTTCTCGTTGTAGGACGAGGTGAACTGGGTGGACCAGCCGACCGACATGCCCCACCTGTCATTAGTGTAGTTCAAATCCTCGTTATAGACCACACCGCTGGTCCAATAATGCCAGCCAGTCGTGCCAGTATCGTTTGGGTCCCGGTACTGTAGTCGTGTGGTCGTGATGCGACTTGCCGAGGAGGCCGAAGTATTGGTCTCCAAACCGACATCAATCGCGTCAGCACCGGGAGCTCCACTCCATGCCTGGCCAAGTTGGAAGTCCACGTAAGCGCCCCATGAATTGTTGCCGTTATACTGGACCTCGTAGGTGTGATTGGTTCCATTGTTCGTCGAAGGACCGCTGATAAGGTACTCGGTATACGCTTGGATTACGCCACCCGAGACAATTCCCCGGGCCGTATAGAACCCGTGCGCATACGTGTATCCCGAGGAGGTCGTGTGCGCTCCGTCGAGAAAGCCGACCTCAATCCAACTCGAAGAGTAGTTGTCTGTATTAATCCACAGGCTTTGCACGATGAAGCGTGTGTTATTTGTTGAGGACCAGGCAGCACTGATGGGTTGGGTGACCCACTCCGCGTAGCCCCCGCCAATAGAGGATGTGGTGAACTTGTTCCTAACAACGGCATGACGGGTACCAGTCGTCAGTCCCAACGCATAGGCTCGCCCTGGGAAGGCGCTTAGGATCAAGAGCAGAGCCAGAAGAACCGGAACTCCACGCCACCTTGCTCTCACACTTCATCCTCCTCGTTACGCAGAACTCACTAGTCTCCTGTTCTTTGGAAACACCCCGAGGGTTCCAGTACATGGTAAGCATACCTGAGAATGGGGTGAGAAGGAATGGGACCGCGGTCCCATTTTCAGAACTGAGGCAAATGAATGTCTTTCCCGGGTCGACGTCTCTACTACCTACAGACCCATTCTCACACAGTCCACATCTTACAGATCCCAAACCAATGGTAGAGCCGAGACACCTGCAGCCTCGCGCCCCACCGAGTGAAATTCGGGTCGCCCTTCCGCCTGCACATGTTGGACAAAGAACCTCAGGCACGTTGTTTCAAGGAGCGTCCCTTCGGTCTCTCGACCGCGAGGGGGTGGGTGCAGGGTTGTCCTCAGGCTGGTGGCCCGCGCTCCTTGCACCTTGGCCCGTCATGAAGCGCTATGATCGAACGGAAAAGCCGCCTCCCCTACGTGGGGAGGCGGTTGTATTTGGCCCGGCGGGGCGACAGTCAGGCGGAGACGTCAGGTGCGTCGGACGCCGGCCGCACCAGGGCGGCCCGCCCGGACGATACGGCGACGGCGAACAGGCCGGAAGCCACGGC
>CALMNP010000198.1 GCA_937868875.1 uncultured Bacillota bacterium
TATAAGAGACAGACACCCGCTCCGCCGCCCTCACGATGAGGTTGGAGTCATCCCTGGCAATCTCCTCCTGACCATCGCCTTCCACGCGAATGTCCAGGCCCGAACCCGCCTCCTCAAGGGTCACCTCCAACCCAAAGTCCAGGGCCATGCCAAGGGCGTCGTAACCGGGGCCCAAGTTGGCCGAAGAGGCGGGAACCCAAACGGTGACCATGAGGATGTCTCCCTTCACGTTCAAGTCGCTTATCGAGACGGCCCCGCTCTACAGCCCCAGAGCCCCGGCCAACGAGGCGGCGTCAGGGGAGGCTGCGCGAATCGGCTGCGGCCCCTGCGGCAGGGCCGTTTCCGGGTCCTTCAGCCCGTGGCCGGTCAAAACACAGACTACCGTCATGCCTTCCGCCAGGAGGCCCGCCCCGGCGTGCCGCCGCAGGCCCGCCAGCGAGGCGGCGGATGCGGGTTCGGCGAAGATGCCTTCCGTCTGTGCCAGCAAGCGGGAGGCGTCCAGGATTTCCTCATCCGAGACGGCGGTAAGCATGCCCCCTGATTCCGCCACCGCCTGCAGGGCCAGGGGACCGCTGGCCGGGTTGCCGATACGGATGGCCGTCGCCACCGTCTCCGGGCGGGCCACGGGCCGCCCCTCCACCAGTGGCGCTGCGCCCGCCGCCTGCACGCCCAGGAGGCGGGGCCTGCCGCTCGCCAGACCGGCCCGCTGGTATTCGCAGAACCCCCGCCAGTAGGCTGTGATGTTGCCCGCGTTGCCTACGGGGATGGCCAACAGGTCGGGCGCCTCCCCCAACTGGTCCACCACCTCGAAGGCCGCGGTCTTCTGCCCCTCCAGCCGGTAGGGGTTGACGGAGTTGACCAGCTCCACCTCGCGGTGTTCGCCGGCCAGGGCGCGGACGGCGGCCAGGCCCTGGTCGAAGTTGCCGTCCACCTGCACCAGCAGGGCCCCGTGCATCAGGGCCTGGGCCAGCTTGCCGCGGGCAACCTGCCCGCCCGGCACCACCACGTAGCATGGCAGGCCCGCCCTGGCGGCGTAGGCCGCAGCGGCGGCTGAAGTGTTGCCGGTGGAGGCGCAGACCACGGCCCTGGCGCCGCGGAGTACCGCCTTGCTCATGGCGAGGGTCATGCCGCGGTCCTTGAAGGAGCCCGTCGGGTTGCAGCCCTCCAGCTTGAAATAGAGCCGGATGCCGCCCAGGACGGCGCCAAGCCGCGGCGCCTCGAGCAGAGGCGTGTTCCCCTCGCGCAGGGTCACCACCGGCTCACCCGGCTCAACCGGCAGGAACGGGCGGTAGTGCTCCATGACGCCCGGCCAGGCCGAGTTCCCCCGAACCATGGTCCCGCTTTCAGTCACAACGACCCTCTCCTTGGTAACGTGTGTCCATGCTAAGTGTACAAATGGCTACTCATTACGGACATTATAGGGGTCTCTCTGCCCCATGGCAAGAGGGGAGACATAAAAAGGACACCGGGGAAAAAAGGCAGAGAGGCCTGCCTCCGGCAAGCCTCTCTTTTCACGATAACCGATGGGCCGGCGCTTCGCCCCCATGGGGTGGCGTTCCGGCTCAGCCCGGAGTTCTCGCCGACGCGCCCCGCCAGGGCGTACCTACGGCCGGCAGCAGCCACCGGTCCAGCCCGTAGAACCCGGCCGCCTTCCAGGCGAGGATCAGCAGGATGGAGATGGTAAACAGCAGCGGGTTGGTGCTGGCGGTGCCGGCCATCATGAAGTTGAAGTTCATGAAGCCGCCCATGAAGGCAGCGATCCCGGTAAAGGCGCCGAGGATCAACAGGGTCCCGACGGTCAGCTCCCCAGCCACCACCAGCTTGGCGAACCAGGCGTAGTGCCCGCCGTTGAGGAGAAACTCAAGGAAGCTGCGGTACCAGTCGAAGGCGATGCGGGGCTTCGGCGTGGTGACCAGGGCAGCGGTCCAGAAGCCCTTGAGTGCTGTGCCGTTCTGGATCCAGGCCGGGTCGCCCAGCTTGTGGAAACCCGCCTGGAACCACTGCCAGCCCAGATAGACCCGCAGAACCAGCCAGAGCCAGGAGAATCGGGTCGTGCCGAAAAGCGTATCGGCCCAGGGGGCGCTTGGCACCGGTGCGCGTCCGTCCTTCCACGTTCCTGACATGTAGCTTCCTCCTGACGTACGTGAGAATCACCCAGGAAAATTATAGTACTAAAATCTGCAAAAAGACAAATGGGTTTTTCCCAATCATCCCACTGGGCATTGGTAGCCCGCGCCACCCGGCACCGGCCGGCTTCACAGTGAAAAAACTCAGCCCTCCCAGCCGCCAGGCTGTGGCGGCATGGGAGGGCTGTTGCTCGTCTGAAGCGGGAAGACCGGTTGGCCGCGTTTCCCGTGGAGGCGTTTCCCTGCCCCCGTCCGAATCGCCGCGAAGGCGCCCTAGTCGCCGGCCTTCTCCTGCTGCTCCTTCGTCTGCTTCTCACCGGGGAGGCGCCCCTGGGGCACCGTCCACCAGTAGAACTGGTTGAACAGGGCCTTCTGCCAGTGGTACATCCGGTTGGGCTCGGGCGGCTGGGGCGGATGGTTGTAGTCGAAGTCGAGCAGCGTCGCCTTCCCGGCGCCGGTCTCCAGGAAGCACATGATCTTGCCATTGTACTTGTGCTCCTGAGACTCGTTCCGGAGGTCGGCGATCAGGTTCGCCACCAGGGCGTCCGCTTCGAAGTGGGCGGCCGAGCCGCTCTTCGAAATCGGCAGATTGGTGGCGTCGCCGACGACGAACATGCGGGGATGCGCTGTGGCCTTCAACGTTCTGCGGTCCGTGGAAATCCAGCCGCCGGCCTCGCCCAGGCCCGAATCGATGACGACCTTGGCGCCGCGGTGTGGCGGAATGAGAACCAGCAGGTCATAGGGGACGGTTTCCCCTTCGAGCGAGACGACCTCGCGGCGCTTGGGGTCTACGGACTCCACGTTAAAGAAGGTGTGAATCTGGATGCCCCGCGATTCCATGATCGGCGCCACCTTGACGGCAACCGTCTCGATGGGGAAGACCCGCGGCAGCGGTGAGACAAAGTGAATCTCCGTCTTGTCCCGCAGGCCCTTGGCGCGCAGCTCGGCGTCGAGCATGAGGACGAACTCCAGGGGAGCAGGCGGACACTTGTAGGGCACACCGGCGACGCCGACCACCACGTGCCCGCCGCGGAACTGCTTCAGAGCCTCGTGGAGAGCCTGCGCCCCTTCCGCGGTATAGAAGTGATGGGTGGCCTCCTTGAGTCCGGGGATCTCGTCCGGCGCCAGGTGCGACCCCGTGGCCACCACCAGTTCGTCGTAATGGACGTCGCCATGGTCCGTGGCAATGACCTGCGCCGTCGGATCGATGCGCTGGGCTTTCGCCGTCAGGATTCGAACCCGACGGTCCAGCAGGGAGCGAACCGGCCGCGTCAGGTTGGCAGGCTGCTTCTGACCGAAGGCCACGTATAGAAAGCCGGGCTGATAGACGTGCTGAGCGTCCTCATCGATCAGAATCACTTCAGCCTCGCCTGGGCGAAGCTTCTTGACCAGCAGGTTGGCGACCAGGGTACCCCCGACGCCGCCGCCGAGTACTACCACTCTCTTCGTCATGCAGGTTCCTTCCTTATTCGGGTTTCTTGCGTTCCTGGTTGAATAGCGTCGGCCTGAGCCGTTACTTGACCTTGCGCACCACGATCTGGTCGTGGCCGTCCTGCTCGAAAATGCCGACGAACTCCTGGCCGGACTTGTCCGCCCAGGCCGGGATGTCGCGCTTGGACCCCGACTCGTTGCTCAGAACCGCCACGACCTCCCCCACCTGGGCCGCCTTCATGGCCCGGATCATCTCCATCAGGGGGCCCGGGCAGAAGCTGCCGCGCGCATCGATGACCCGGTCGATCTTCACGTTGCTCTGGGTGCTCATGCTCTATCCTCCTTGCAAGAGTGCACGCTATATCCGAACTTGCTGCGACTAGATGAACAGGGTCATGCCGCCCTGCGCTTCGCTCAGGAACTGGGCCACGCCGGCCACGTCGTCCACGATGGGGTCCATGTCCTCCAGGGTCAGGCCGAAGAGGTCCATGGTCATGGCGCAGGCGTACACCTTGACGTCGCCGATCTCCTTGGCGGTCCGCAGGGTAGCGAGCCAGGAAGGCACCTTCTTCTCCTGCATGATCCGCATCATCTCAGGACCCATGGCCTCGTAATCCTTGCTGATCTGCTGGTTCTGCTCCGCCGCGCCCTTGCGCAGGGACATGAGCCCCCAGAACGTGAGGAAAACTTCGACCTTCTGCCCCAGGGCCACGGCGCCAGAAGCCATGATGGCGACCGGGTAAAGCTTGTCGACGGTACCGGAGAAGACCACCATGGACAGCTTTTCTTCAGCCATTGCTCCGTCCTCCTTGAAGTTGTGACT
>CALMNP010000199.1 GCA_937868875.1 uncultured Bacillota bacterium
GCCGTGTTGATCTGTGACGTGGTCGGGCTGCTGTTGGTGCTATATCCTTCGGTGGCTAGTCCCCTGGTGTTGAGGGCAGCCGTCAGAATTGCCGGATTAGCGCTGCTCGGGCCGGTCACCAGGACCTTCGCTCCGGAGGCCAGTGGCAGGACGCCGTCATTCACCTCCTTTGCCACGACCCCGAACCGGTGCCGGCCGGGGGTGGTATGCTTGTCTAGACCATTCGCCGTGCAGGCCAAAACTCCTCCCATTTTTTGGGTGATATTCAGTCTTCGTCAAAGAAGGAATTCCACGATTTGCAACGAAGTGCCATACTGGTATAGACAACTGGACCCCGTCATCGATCAGCCTGACCAGCAGCGCTTATTCCACCTGCTTCTGCAAGTTTTCGTCGGGTAAATCGTCTGCAGGCGGGCCTAAAGAAAGAGGCATCAGCAAATGCCGGTTATATCAAGAGGAGCGCGAGGCCGCCTTCCGCTGTACACGCAGTTGAAGGAGCGCATCTGGGAGATGGTCGAGCAGGGGCAACTGAAGCCTGGCGACCAGCTCCCCTCGGAACGCGAACTCTGCGAACGGTACAACATCAGCCGGATGACCTGCCGCCAGGCCCTGTCCGATCTGGTCAACGAGGGCCTCCTCTACCGGATGCAGGGCCGCGGCACGTTCGTCGCCAGTCCGAAGGTGACCCAGGGCCTGCTCGGCCTGACCGGGTTCACCGAGGACATGCTGAGCCGGGGTCTGATCCCCGAGACCCTGGTGCTGTCAGTTGAGGTCGTGCCGGCCAGCAACAAAGTGGCCGCCTTTCTGGAACTGGCCATCGGTGAGCGGGTGGTCCGCCTGGTTCGGCTGCGCCTGGCCAGCGGCCAGCCGATGTGCCTGGAGCAGTGTCACCTGCCGGAAAACCTGGCGCCCGGCCTGGAGAAGCGCCGGGACCTGTCCGGTTCGCTGTACAAGATTCTGAGCGCGCATTACGGGCTTCACATGGTCAAGGCGCACGAGACCCTGGAGGCCGTGGCCGCCCGAGAACGGGAAGCAGAAGCGCTGGAGGTGGCCACCGGCAGCCCTCTTCTGCTGCTGGAGCGCGTCACACGGGGCGCAGACGGTCGTGCCATGGAGTACGTCCGGTCCTTCTACCGGGGAGACCGGTACCGCTTCCAGACCGAACTCGTACGGCATGAGGGGGAATGAGGCGGCAAGCACCAGGCACGGGCGTTTTATTTCCGCACTCATCTACGAGGAGGGGTTTCTGTGGCACGTGAGGACAACATTGCCCAGGCGATTCTGGACATCGTTGGCTCCGACAACATCGCGTCCGCGAACTACTGCATGACCCGTCTCCGCCTGCAGCCCAGGAAGATCGAGGGCATCGATCAGAACAAGCTCAAGAAGGTCGACGGAGTCAAGGGCGT
The DNA here is from genome assembly GCA_937868875.1 of uncultured Bacillota bacterium. Classification (GTDB taxonomy): domain Bacteria; phylum Bacillota; class Sulfobacillia; order JAMDAP01; family JAMDAP01; genus JAMDAP01. Next base: position 1,410 of record CALMNP010000199.1, read on the forward strand.
CGTTCAGACCGGCGACCAGCTGCAGATCATCTTTGGGCCTGGCCTGGCCGAGCGCGTGACCCGTGCCGTTGCCTCCAAGGTCGGTGTCCACGTGGGCGAAGTCACCGCCAACGCTGTCAACACCCCCGGCGCCGGTGGCGTCCAGGTCTTCCTGAAGAAGATCGCCAACGTCTTCCTCCCCCTGATTCCCGCCATCATCGGCACCGGTCTTATCATCGGCCTGACCAACTTCTTCGTGAAGCTCAACTGGATCGGCCCCAAGACCCTGGTGGCGGGCATCCCGCTCCTCGCCCTGCTCACCGTACTGGGCGGCACCTTCCTGGGCTTCATCCACATCCTCGTGGCCATGAACGCCTCCAAGGAATGGGGCGGCCCGGCGGCCATCGGCGCCCTGGCGGGCATGCTGCTCATCGCCCCCTCCCTTGCCGACAAGGCCGGCCTGAACATGACCCCCGGCCGCGGCGGCATCATCGGCGCCCTGATCGCCGGCGCCTTCCTCGGCTGGCTGTATAAGGAAATCAACAAGCGCATGCCCGATACCATCACCGTGATGATCACACCCTTCATCACCGTGCTGGTGGGCGGCACCGTCATCCTGTTCCTCATTCAGCCGGTCGGCTTCTACGCCTCCAAGTGGATCGCCGACGGCGTCCGCGCCCTGCTGAGCTTCGGCGGCCCGGTTGGATCCATCATTTCCGGCGCCATCCTGGCCGGCACCTTCCTGCCCATGGTCATGCTGGGCATCCACCAGGGCACCGTGCCGATTCACGTTGAGTTGATCAAGTCCCTGGGCAACACCCCCCTGCTCCCGATCCTGGCCATGGCCGGCGCCGGCCAGGTGGGTGCCGCTCTGGCCGTCTACTTCAAGAGCAAGGACAAGGAACTCCGTCAGATCATCATCGGCGCTCTGCCGGTAGGCATCCTGGGCATCGGCGAGCCGCTGATCTACGGCGTCACCCTGCCCCTGGGCCGTCCGTTCCTGGCCGCCTGCTTCGGCGGCGCCGTGGGCGGCGCGTTTATGGCCCTGATGCACGTGGGCTCCGTGGCCCTCGGCGTGTCCGGCGTCCTGCTGGCCTTCCTGGCCACCGCGCCCGTGACCTACCTGATCGGCGTCCTGATCTCCTACGCGGCCGGCTTCGCCTTCAGCTACTTCATGGGCTTCGACGAGAAGCTGGCTCAGAACACCCAGTCGTTCAGCTTCACCGCCGACTAGGCTGCGCCTGGTCCTGGGCTGCTGACCCAAACCGCACGAGCGAGAGAGGTCCACGGCCCACGTGGGCCTCTCCTCGCTCCCATCAGGAAGGAGGTCTGCTCTGTGGAGCGGACCTGGGGCGTATCCGTTTTCCTCGGCACCGGCGTCCCGGCGGAGCGTCGCCGCGACTATCTCGCCCAGGCGGCCAGGCTTGGCGCCAGGCAGGTCTTCACTTCATGTCACGTGCCGGAAGTCCCGCTGGAAAAGGTCCTGGCGGAACTGGGCGAAATGGCGGCCGAGGCTCGCAAGCTGGGCCTGGAGGTCATCGCCGACATCGCCCCCAGGGCCCTGGAGGGCATGGGCGCCCGGCCCGACCACCTGGCTCCGGCCGCCGCCATGGGGCTCAGCGCCGTCCGGCTCGACTACGGCTTCGGCGCCTGGGAGACGGCCACGTTGACGCAGAACCCGGAGGGCCTGCGCATTGTGCTCAATACCTCCACCGTCAGCCCGCCCTTCATCGCCGAGACTCTTGGCGCCGGGGCCGTGCCGGAGCGGCTGGAAAGCTGCCACAACTACTACCCTCGGCCGGAGACGGCCCTGTCCATTGCCAGCCTGATCAAGTCCTCGCAGACGTTCACCTCCCAGGGGCTCAGGGTCTCCGCCTTCATCGCCGGAGCCGGCGAACGCCGTGGCCCGGTGTACGCCGGCCTGCCCACCGTGGAAAAGCATCGCGCCACCCCAGCGGGCCGTGCCGCCGCCGAGCTGTGGGCGACCGGGGCTGTGCAGACCGTATTGTTCGGCGACCCCTTTGCCACCCCGGAGGAACTGGAGAGCGTGGCCCGGGTCTGGCGCCTGCAGCCGTCCATTCCGGTACGGGTGCGGCTGCGCCCGGACATCACGGATAGGGAGCGCGAGATTGTGCTCGGTCCGACCCACAAGAACCGCGAAGACCCGGCCGAATTGGTGGTCCGCTCGACCACGTCGCGGGCCTATGCCACGAAGGGTCCCGGCATTCCGGTGCGGCCCGCCCTGCCCCGTCCCCGCGGCACGGTGACCATCGACAACGCCGACTACCTGCGCTATTCGGGCGAGCTTCAGGTAAGCCTGTTCGACCTGCCGGCCGACTCCCGCGTCAACGTGGTGGGCGATGTCATCCCAGAAGACCTGGCTCTGCTGGAGTATATCGGCGGCGGCCAGGGGTTCGTTCTCCTCCCCGTCTAGCCACATTCAAGAGGTGAAGGCCATGTCCGAAAACGCAACCCCCAAAATCGATCTCACCCGTCTGCCCACTGAAGGGGTGAACCCCAGATCCGCTGATCTGGACAGGCTGTCCGTACTGGAGATCGTTCAGCTCATCAACCAAGAGGACCAGGGCGTGGCCCTGGCCGTTCAGAAGGTGCTGCCGGCCGTGGCGCAGGTGGCGGAAGCGGTGGCCGAGGCCCTGTCCGGCGGACACCGGCTTTTCTACAGCGGCGCCGGTACCAGTGGCCGCCTGGGGGTGCTGGATGCCTCCGAGTGCCCGCCCACCTATGGTACCGACCCGGCCCAGGTGCAGGGCATCATCGCCGGCGGCTTCGAGGCCCTGATCCGCTCCGGCGAGGGCGTTGAGGACGACCGGGCGGCGGGCGGCAAGGACCTTCTGGCGCGGGGCGTTCAAGCCGGCGACGTGGTCATTGCGGTGGCTGCCAGCGGCCGCACCCCCTATGCCCTGGGCGCCCTGGAGGCGGCCAGGCAGGCCGGAGCCCGCACAGCGGCCGTCACCTGCTATCCCGGCTCCCCCGTTGGCCAGATGGCGGACGTGGCCATCGAGGTGCTGGTGGGGCCGGAGGTCCTCTCCGGATCAACCCGCATGAAGGCGGGCACGGCCCAGAAGATGGTGCTCAACATGATCACCACCACCGCAATGGTGCGGCTGGGCAAGGCCTACGGCAACCTGATGGTGGACGTCCAGCCGACCAACGCCAAGCTGGTGGAGCGGGCCCGCCGCATCGTCACGCTGGCCACGGGCTGCTCCTACGAGCAGGCATCCGAGGCCTTGGACCAGGCGAACAGGCAGGTCAAGACTGCCATCGTCATGGTCAAGGCAGGGATTGGCGCGGAGGAGGCCAGGCTACTGCTGAAGCAGCACAAGGGCTTCATCCGCCGCGCCCTGGAAGCCCGGGGTATCTCTGGCTAGGCTCCGGCCCGATCTGTTAAGCTGAAGACAGGCCGAGGGCCCACCCGCGGGGTGGGCCCTCGTGCCGGATAGCCGTGGCAGTGGCGGCGCCGATCCACTTGGGCGGGTCGCCGCGGCTGTCTGAGGAGGGCATGACCGTGCTGGCATCCGAACTCCGCACAGAGCTTCGCCAGATTGTGGGGGACGAGTGGTTCCGGGACGAACCCGACCACCTGGTGGCCTACTCCTACGACGCCACCCCCCTTTACCAGCACCTGCCGCTGGCGGTGGTGATTCCGGGAAGCACGGAAGAAGTGTCCGCCATCCTGCGGCTCTGCACCCGCGAGAACCTCAAGGTGGTGCCGCGGGGATCCGGCACCAACCTCTCCGGCGGCACTGTGCCCGTGCCGGAGGCCATCGTCATGGGGCTCGGCCGGCTGAACCGCCTGCTGGAGATCGACGAGGGCAACCTGACCGCCACCTGCCAGCCCGGGCTGGTGACGTCTCAACTGCACCAGGCGGTCGAGGCGCGGGGCCTGTTCTACCCGCCCGACCCCGGCAGCATGGCCATCAGCACCCTGGGCGGCAACGTGGCGGAGAACGCCGGCGGCCTCCGCGGCCTGAAGTACGGCGTGACCAGGGACTACGTGCTGGCCCTGGAGGCGGTGCTGCCCTCCGGCGAGACCATCCGCACCGGCGGCAAGCTCTACAAAGACGTGGCGGGATACGACTTGACCCGCCTGCTCACCGGCTCCGAGGGCACCCTGGCCGTCATCACCGAGATGACGGTGAAGCTTCTGCCCAAACCGGAAACCCAGGGCACTCTGCTAGCCTGTTTTCAGGACCTGGACGCGGCGGCGCGGACGGTGTCGCGCCTCATCGCCGAGCGCATCATCCCCGCCACGCTGGAGTTCCTGGACAACGGCACCCTGCGCGTGGTGGAGGACTTCGCCCACGTCGGGCTGCCCCTGGACATGGAGGCCGTGCTCCTCATCCAGCAGGACGGGCCGGCTGCAGCCGTGGCCCGGGACGTGCAGCGCATCGCCGAGGTCTGCCGGGCCGAGGGCGCGGCGCGAGTGGATGTGGCGGCAACGCCGGAAGAAGGCCAGAAGCTGATGACGGCCCGCCGCTCCGCCCTCTCCGCCCTGGCCCGGCGCAGCCCGACCACCATTCTGGAAGACGCCACGGTGCCGCGCTCCCGCGTGGCCGACATGGTGCGGGAGATTCGCCGCGTGGCCGACGAGTATCATCTCAACATCTGCACCTTCGGCCACGCCGGCGACGGCAACCTTCACCCCACCTGCCTGACCGACGCCCGCAACCACGACGAAATCGAGCGAGTGGAGGCGGCTTTCGCCCGCATCTTCGACGCCGCCCTGAAGATGGGCGGCACCATCACCGGCGAGCACGGCGTGGGGCTGGCCAAGGCCGGCTACCTGGAGTGGAAGGTGGGCCGCCCCGCCATCGAGGTCATGAAGGGCATCAAGGCGGCCTTCGACCCGCAGGGAATTCTGAACCCCGGCAAGATGTTCGCGGGCGAGACCCGGCGCCGGGTGGTGGTGCAGCAGTGAGCGGAGTCACCCGTTCCAGCGAGGGCGTCGCCCGCCTGAGCGAAGGCATCCCCCTCCACTTCGATGAGAACGAACTCGAGAACTGCATGCACTGCGGGTTTTGCCTCCCCGCCTGCCCCACCTACCGCGAGACGGCCCTGGAGACGGCCTCGCCCCGCGGCCGCATCGCCCTGATGAAGTCGGTCTGGGAGGGCCGCCTCCCCGTTTCCACCCTGGAGGACCAACTCTCGCTCTGCCTGGGCTGCCGCGCCTGCGAGACCGCCTGCCCGGCCGGAGTCAATTACGGTCGCCTCCTGGAGCAGGGGCGCTCGGCTGTTCGCCACTGGACGGCAGCCCAGGGCCCCCTGGCCATGGGCCCCGTAGCCCTGGGCCCCCTGAGCCCGCCCACCGCCTCGGACAGCCCCAAGACTGTGGCCCGTCGCCGAGTGCTGGAGGCGCGTCGCCACGGCTTCGGTCACTGGTTCGAGGAGTTTGTCCTGCAGCAATTGTTCCCCAGCCCCGCTCTTCTGGCCGCCGGTGGCGCCCTGCTCTGGTTCTACCAGGTCGCCCGGCTGGACAGGCTGCTGCGCCGCGTCAACTTCTTAGGGCTGCTGCCGAAGCACATCGCCGAGGTGGAGGTCGTGCTGCCGCGCGTTCCCGCTCCCTGGGACCGACGACCGGTGGTGCCGGCCGAAACCGCGCCCCCGGCCGGCTCCGGCCTCCGGGCC
>CALMNP010000200.1 GCA_937868875.1 uncultured Bacillota bacterium
GACGCCGGTGCCCAGAGACCCGTCCACCGGCTTCATGTAGATCGAGGCGTGGCTGTGGAGCAACTCCAGTGCGGGCGCCGCAGAACCTCGGCAGAGGCGGGTTTGGGGCAGGTGTGGCCGCAGCGCCGGCCAGCGCATCAGCATGACGTGCAGGCGGTATTTGTCCATGAAGGAGGAGTTGACAAAGGGCACTCCGCTATCCTTGAGCCTTCGAATGGTGTTGAGCACGAACCGGTTGTAGGCCGCTGCGGGATAGCGGTTGAACACGGCCTGGGGCAGCGGGTAGGCACGCCGCACCCAGCCGCCCAGCTTGGGCGAATAGGTGCGGCCCCAGGTGACCCGGTGCGCCCAGTCGATGTCCTGGGGCGCAAAGGTGTAAACCACCACGCCTCTGGCCCTACCCACCCCCATGAGTTTGGCGTAAAACGGCGCCTGTTCGCCGTATCGCACCCCGGCTCCGCCGCGTCGGGCGATGGCCATGATGCCGATATACACGGTGCGTCTCGCCATGGCGAATCTCCTTAACCGAGGATAGGAAGCCGGTACGGTACAGGAAGAATCCCAGTACGCCCCGCACGGAACGCTGGATCAGGGGCTGCGGTGGCCAGGCCCAGTAGCGCGCCGGCCGGGAGTTGGCCTCGATCAGCCAGATCCGGCCGCGGCGGTCGAGGCCCAGGTCGATGCCCACTTCCACCAGCTCATGACCCAGCCGCTCTTCCAGAGCGGCGGCCAGCACGCGCCCCGCCTCACTCACCTGCTGCGAGGACGGGGCCAGGGAACGCAGGGCGGCGCGCATCACTCGGGTGGAACCAACGGCCCTTCCCCCCAGGGCCACATTGGTGGCCAGCCGGTCGGGGGCGGCCAGTCGGGCCACCCGAGAGGAGACGGCCCACTGGCCGTGCGGGTCCTTCTGCATCAGCAACCGGATATCGAAGGTGGAGCCGCCCAGCCGGGCCAGATGGAGGCCCTGCTGCACAATATACCGACGGCGGCCCACGGTGGCCCGCACCCGGCGGAGCATGGCGCCGAGGTTCCTCAGCATCGCCCGGCGGTCGCCGGACCCCAGGGAGATGCGGTACTCATAGCCCGCCCCGGGCATCCGGGTGATGCGGATGATGCCCTTCCCGAGGCTGCCGCCGGTGGGCTTCAGAAAGACCCGCGAGTAGGCGCCCAGGAGTTCCGTCACGTCTCGCGACGACGTGTACCGGCGCGTCACCGGCAGGTAGCGGCTGGCGGCGGGATGGCCCGCCAGGGCCTGGTGCAGTTCCCACTTGTCAAAGAACTTGCGGTTCAGGACCTGGATGCCCGGCGCCTTCTCCAGGCGCTGGAGGCAGCGGGCCACATCGGGGCGCCGGTCGGAACTGCGGGTCTGAGTGCGGACATAGACGACGTCCGGCAGGGGGAACAGGGTCCGACCCCAGCCCTTGCCGCGCTGGACGACCGCGGCCACCGCCCCGGAAGCCCAGCGGATCTGCTCCGGGCTGAAGACATAGACGACGGCGCCACGCCCCCGCCCGGCCTGGCAGAGTTGAGCGAAGAAGGAGGCCTGCGGGCCCAGGCGGGCAGGAGCCGGCGCCGGCCCGCGCAGGCGCAGCGAGGTCAGGATGCCGATGACGGGTCCCAGCCGAAAGCCGTCCTCCTGCCGCGCCAGCCCCATTTGGACGCCCGCCGGGGCCAGCAGCTGGCGCTGGACTGGAGGGGGCAGGGAGGCTACCGCCCGCCTGCCCAACTGAGTCACCGTCAGCGTCACACTGGTGCTGCGCCGGCCGAACTCCAGGCGCACCGTGTGGCCGGGTTCCAGGCCCCATTCGGCAAGCCACGCCGCAGGACAGGAGAGGGTAGGTGGTCCGTCGCCGGGACGAACGATAGCGCTGTACATGAGGGCCTCCTCCGGTCAGGCAGAATCATCATAGACGGGAGGCGACCAAGAGGTCACCGCCGGCGCCTTCCACGGACCTCGTCTCCTCGCGCCCCAACCGGCCCGGAGAGGGCGCTTCTCGGAGGGCCTTTCTGCCCTGCTTCTGCTCATGCAGGTGACGGGTGTAGGCGAAGACGCGCTGGATGCTCAGATGCCGCACAGCACGGCTGAACACGGCTCGCGAGTACTTGCCGTTCGCCTCGATCAACCAGACCTGCGCCTTGGCGTCCAGGGCCAGGTCCAGGCCCAGTTCGGCCAGAGGGCCGATGGCCCGGTCAAGGGCCCTGGCCACGTCGAAGGCCACCTGCGTCAGCTGGTTCCTGAGTTCGGGCGGCTTGGCGTCCCAGCCGTGATGGCGGGCGGCATGGCGCAGCAAGTCGTCCAGCCGGTGCAGGCTGCCGCCTGCTCCGATGTTGGTCACCACCTGGCCTCGGCCGGCCACCTTGGCAAAACCCACGGTGACCTGCCAGTCACCGTGGCCGTCTTTCTGCACCAGCAGACGGATGTCGGCGGGGCGGCCGCCGTAGCGGCAGAGGTCCAGCCCCTGCTGCGCCAGCCAGGTGCCGCGTCTGGTGGTCAGGCGCAGGCGTCTAGCCAGGCTGTCGCTGCTGCGCAGGTGCAGCCGCGCCGTGCGCCGGAAGCCCTTGGCGGCTTCCCAGCGATAGCCGCCGCCCGGCGCCCGCGAGACCTTCACGACGCCCCAGCCCAAGGTACCTCCGGCATGCTTGACGTAGACGGAGGGGTACCGGCGGAGGAGGTTGCGCACGTTGAGCGCCGTGGCGGGAAGGGTCTCCGGCAGGTGCGACTCCAGGTCCGGCACCCGCCGGAGCACGGAACCGACCTGGTTCTTGGTCAGGAAGCCGGGGCCCAGCATGGTGGTGCCACGGGCCGCCAGCCGCGTCTTCAGAGACCGGCAGGAGGCGCTGCGGGCCAGAACCCGGCTCTTGGTCTGGTCGTACAGGACGGTGGGGAGGGGATAGGGGCCCCTCTGCCAGGCGCCGTGCGGTCGCAAGGCACGGAAGCCGTAGACCACGCCTCGTTTCCAGTCAACGTCTCGGGGAGCGAAGGCGTAGACCAGAAGGCCCATTCGATATCCCAGAAAGGTCATTTCACGGTAGTGGGTCTTCGGTGTGTTCTGGGGTGTCCTCTCCATGGTCAGGATGCCGATCACCGGACCTCGTGTGGCCACGCTTGTCACCATTCCTTTGTCTTCGGGCCCGGCCGTTCAGCACGGCGGCGTAGATCCTTTCCGCGTCGGTTCCGACCCGGGTCCAGTTGAAGTAGTCTTCGATCAGGCGCCGGCCGTTTCGGCCCCACTGCTGCCCCGTCTCCGGCCGGTCGAGAAGCCGGCCGACGGCGGCCGCAAGGGCCCCTGGAAGGCGGTAGCGCCTTACCAACAGCCCCGTCTCGCCGTCCTTGACCGCCTCGGGGATGCCCCAGGCGCCGGAGGCGACGACGGGGAGGCCGGTGGACATGGCCTCCAGATTGACCAACCCCAGGGCCTCCGGCTCCTGGGACGGGCAGACCAGGCAGTCCGCTGCCGCGTAGACGTCGGGCAAACGCTGGTGACGCACCGCCCCCAGGGCCCTCACGCTCCTGCCCAGCGGTCTGGCGAGGGCGGCGAGGTACCGGTGATAGGGTTTGGCCCCCCGGGTCCAGGCACCCCCGGCGACGACCAGCCGGGCCCTGGGGTGGCGCTTCCGCACCAGCCTCATGGCCCGCAGCAGCACGTCGACCCCCTTGCGGGGGATGACTCTGCCCACGTAGAGCACGACCGGGTCCTCCCCGGCTCCCCAGAGAGCCCGAAGCCGCCGCCGGCCTTCCTGACCGGCCCTGGACCACCGCGGGCTGAACCGCTCTGCGTCTGCGCCGGGATGCAGTACATGGGCGCGGGAAGCCGCTTCCGGGAAACGTCGCCGCAAGACGCCGTGGACGTAGCGGCTGTTCGCCAGCACGGCGTCCGCCTGGCGCAAGGCCTGGCGGACAACCGGGGTCGGCGGCATGAAGTTCATGGAGTGCAGGTTCAGAACCAGCGCTCCCTTACAGGCTGTTTTCAGCACAGGCAGAAACAGAGGCCGGTTCTCCACCTGGCAGAGGTCTGCGCCCAGGCCGCGCAGGGCCGCGGCCGCGCGCCGTGCGTAGATTGCGGCCGGACCCGGGCGGATGCGGATGTGATGCACGCCGTCTTCCGCCTCCCGCCGGGTCAGCCCCGGCGCGGCACGGCTGATGACGGTCACCCGATGGTTCTTTGCCAACTGGCGGGCCAGGTGCCAGATGTAGATCTCCACGGAGTTGCCGCGGGCCGGAGGCACCGGATAGGCCTCGGGGGCAACGAAGACGATATGCACGATTTCCTCCTGCGTGAGGACGCCGCCCCCGGCGGGCGCGGCGGGCGGCTTCTGCAACATAATATCCCGACCTGGTTGCTGCGGTGACTGGCAGGGGATGTCCCGGTTTTTGGCGAAACCCAGGTGTCAGTGCATCGCCGGATAGCCGAGGCCGGGATCAGATGGGCCCGCTCCCAGGCTGTTCCGGGCACAAGAAAGGGCCGCCTGAGGCGGCCCGAAGGCTTTCATAACCAAATGGAATTGAGGCCATGGCAACATGGAATCGGGTCGAGCCAAATTCTATGTAGAATGAATGTAGGACCCAAGCTATAATGAAAGTGAATAATTTCCTTAGCCTTGCCGGGGTGGCAAGGCGGCCCGGCAGGGGTGTAGCCTGCCCCGCCGCCAGGGCGTTTCCGACTTGGGCAAGACTACGGCTAAGCGGCGTCACGCCAATGGTTTCGTTGACCGCTCCGGGGGAGCTTGGATATAATGAAGTTTGGCGTATTCGGGGGCCTCCACGGCCTGGAGCAGGATCCCGAAGAGGGGGGAGAGAGACTTTGGCCAGTCAGTCCTATATCGATGTAGGGATGTTCGCAGTCATCGCCATCGGTTTCGTCGTCGTGAGCATGTGGCTGAACCGCGTCGTTGCGCCGTTCCATCCGGACCGAGCGAAGCTTGAGTCCTACGAGTGCGGCGAGGACCCGCTCATGGACGCGCAGATCAACTTCCATATCCGGTATTACGTTTTTGCCCTGACCTTCTTCGTCTTTGACGTGGAGGCTATTTTCATGTATCCCTGGGCGGTCAACTTCCGCAACTTCGGCAGCAACGCACTCTTCGTCATCGTTGAGATGTTCGTGTTCCTGGTGATTCTCGCCCTGGGACTCGCCTATGCCTGGAGAAAGAAGGTGCTGCAGTGGGTGTAGTCTTCGAGTCAGACGCCGTGCCGGGCGTCATTACGACCAGCCTGGCCAAGGTCGTGAACTGGAGTCGCAAGTCCTCGCTGTGGTACATGCTGTTCGGCATTGCCTGCTGCGCTATCGAAATGATGGGCGCCGGCGCCGCCCGTTACGACCTGGATCGCTTCGGCGCCATCTTCCGCGCCTCGCCGCGCCAGTCCGACCTGATGATCGTGGCAGGCACGGTCAACGAAAAGATGGCTCCCCGCGTCCGCCAGCTCTGGGAGCAGATGTCCGAGCCCCGTTACGTGATTGCCATGGGCGCCTGCGCCACCAACGGCGGCCCTTACTGGGATGCTTACAACGTCGTGCAGGGCGTGGATAAGATTGTCCCGGTCGACATCTACGTCCCGGGTTGCCCGCCCCGTCCCGAGGCTCTCATGTACGGCATCTTGAAGCTGCAGGAGCGCATCGACAAGGAAGGCCTCGGGATCCCGCAGCGGAAGGGGAAGTAGACGGATGGCACTGGCTGAACAGATCACGGCCGAGTTCCCCAGCGCGCAGGTGACCGAGTCGTCCTACGGCGAGACGCTGGTGAAGGTCGCGCCTGAGGACTACAAGAAGTTCTGCCGTTACGTCAAGGAGGGGCTGGGCTTCTCTTATCCCTCCGACCTGACGGGAACGGACCGCACGGACTGCCTGGAGGTGGTCCTGCACCTGTTCAAGATGGAGCCGAACGGGCCTCGCCTGACGGTCAAGGTGCAGGTGGACCGGCAGAATCCCAAGGTGGAGTCGGTTACGGACCTCTGGCCCGGCGTCGACTGGCACGAGCGCGAAACCATGGACATGTTCGGCATCGACTTTGAGGGCCACCCCGACCTTCGGCGCATTCTGCTGCCGGAGAACTGGCAGGGCGGCCATCCTCTGCTCAAGGACTTCGAAGACAAGCGTCCGGAGCGTCCGCGCCTGGTTCGCGGCGATAGGTGAGGTGAGAGATGTGGCATTGACGCAGGAACGTGAGATTACCGTCAACATGGGACCCCAGCACCCCAGTACCCACGGGGTGCTGCGCATGATCGTCAAGTTGGATGGCGAAACCGTCGTGGAGGCCAAGCCCGACATCGGGTATCTGCACCGCTGCTTTGAGAAACTGGCGGAGCAGAAGACGTACCCCCAGGTCATCACCTTCACCGACCGCACCGACTACCTGTCCGCCATGACCAACGAGTGGGCCTTCGTGCTGGGCATTGAGAAGCTGCTCGGCATCGAGGTACCGGAGCGGGCGGAGTATATTCGGGTCATCGTGGCCGAGTTGCAGCGCATCGCCAGCCATCTGATCTGGTTCGGCACCTTTTCGCTGGACCTGGGCGCGGCCACTCCGTTCATCTACGCCTTCCGCGAACGGGAAGTCATCTATGATCTCTTCGAGAGCATTTCCGGCGGCCGGCTGCTCTACAACTACTTCCGCATCGGCGGTCTGCGCAACGACTTTCCGCCCGGCTGGAAGGAGAAGGTCCTGGAATTTCTGGAATACCTGGAGAAGAAGGCCCTGCCGGAGTATCACAAGCTGTTCACCGGCAACCGCATCGTCGAGGTGCGCACGCAGGGCGTCGGTGTGCTGAAGCCCGAGGTGGCCATCGCCTACGGCGCATCCGGTCCGGTTCTGCGCGGTTCCGGCGTGGACTGGGACCTCCGTCGCGACGTCCCCTACGGTTATTACCACAAGTTTGACTGGCAGGTCATCACAGAAAAGGCCGGCGATGTCTTCGCTCGCTACCTGGTGCGTATGCGGGAGGTGGAGCAGTCCATCAAGATCGTCCGCCAGGCCCTGCAGGGCATGCCCGATGGCGAGTTTCTGGGCAAGGTGCCCAAGGTCCTCAAGCCGCCGAAGGATTCCGAGTTCTACGTGCGGCACGAGGGCTCGCGCGGCGAGGTGGGCGTCTACCTGATCAGCGACGGCACCCCCAACCCCTACCGCTGCCACTGGCGCTCACCCGCCTTCGTTCACCTGCAGTTGGTCGAGCCGATGGCCATCGGCTGGAAGATCGCCGACCTGGTAGCCATTCTGGGCTCCATCGACATCGTGCTGGGGGAGGTGGACCGTTAACTTGTCACCCATCGTCGCCTCCATAATCAAGGGGACCGTCGCCCTGCTCTGGGTCGTCCTGAACGCCCTCTTCCTGGTGTGGTTCGAGCGCAAGGTCGCGGCCTGGATTCAGAACCGCATGGGACCCATGCGGGTAGGCCGCTGGGGCTGGGCGCAGACCATCGCCGACGGGATCAAGTGCCTGATGAAGGAAGACATCATTCCCCTGGCCGCCGACAAGCCCCTGTTCGTCATCGCCCCCATGGTCTCCGTGGCCTCGGCGGTCCTGATCTGGATCGTGATCCCTTTCGGCCCCGGCAAGAGCGGCGTTTTCTCCGATCTGCCCATCGGCATCATCTTCATCGCCGCCGTGACGTCGCTGTCCGTCGTCGCCGTGTTTATGTCCGGCTGGGGCAGCAACAACAAGTACGCTCTGTTCGGCGCCATGCGCGGCGCCGCCCAGATGATTTCGTACGAGGTCGCCCTGGTCATGTCCATCCTGGGCGTAGTCATGCTGGCAGGCTCCCTCTCCCTGCAGGACATCATCACCCGGCAGACTGAGGCGGGGATTCTGGGCTGGTACCTGTTCCGCCAGCCGATCGCCTTCATCATCTACGTGATAGCGGCTCTGGCCGAGCTCAACCGCGCCCCCTTCGACCTGATGGAGGCCGAGTCCGAGCTGGTCTCCGGCTATCACACCGAATACTCCGGCCTCCGCTGGCTGCTCTTCATGCTGGCGGAGTACGGGCACATGCTGGCCTGGTCGGCCATTGCCGCCTCCCTCTTCATGGGCGGTTGGACCGGCCCCGGCCTGGGCGCCCTGGCCGGCCGGATTCCGGCCTTCGACCTTTTCAACTATGGGATCTGGCCCTACCTGACCGGATTCTTCTGGTTCGCCTTCAAGACCTACCTGTTCATCTTCCTGGCGATGTGGCTGCGGTGGACCCTACCCCGCGTCCGCATCGACCAGCTGATGGACCTCGGCTGGAAGTTCCTGCTCCCCGTCTCCCTCGTCAATATCGCCGCCACGGCTGTGCTGGCGAACGTGTGGGGGTGGTACGCGAAATGAGTTACCTGGGGAACGCATTCAAGGCTGGCCGGTCCATCCTCGAGGGCATGGGTGTAACCATCAAGGAGTTCTTCCAGGACCCCGTCACCCTTCAGTATCCGGATGAACAGCCCAAGTTGCCCGGATGGTCGCGTGCCGTGCCGCTGCAGAAGACCGACCTTTCCACGGGGGCGTACAAGTGCACCTCTTGCGGCCTCTGCGAGCAGGCCTGCCCCGTGGACGTCATTCACATCGAATCGCA
>CALMNP010000201.1 GCA_937868875.1 uncultured Bacillota bacterium
GCCGGCGGCGGGCGGGGCACTCACCGCGTGCTCGCCGTGGAGGCAGGTCTCGCAGCCGCGGCAGAGCGTCACCCGGTCGCCGAAGACGCTGCGAACCGTCTCCACGGCCTCGTCCCGGCCGGTCATCACGGGCAGGTGCAGACTCACGCGGGACGGCGCTATCGTGATCAGCGAGCTGATCAGCAAGTCCTCGTAATTGACCTCGCTGTCCAGCATCTCGACCACGAATTCCTCGAGATACTCGTTGTGGATGGGCTGGCCGGTCTCGTCCAGGAGCTTGAAGCCGCCGCCCGGGTACACTACCACGTGGACCTCATCCACCCGCGGCTCCTGGGCCTCCACGAAGTACCGAAGGAGGCGGATGAACTCCATGTACTCCTTCTCCATGAGGAAGTCGTCCACCGCGCGGTCGACGGCGTCCTCCAACTCCTCCACGTAATCCTTCAGGCGAAACGTTACGAAGCCCTCCAGCACCAGCTCGTCGACACCATCCAGGTAGTCCAGCAGCCGGTGGAGCACCTGGCGCTTCCGGGCGAGGGTCTGGGCGGCGGCCGGCTCGGTCCCGCCACTGTTGAGGTTGCGCCCGGCATAGCTGAGGATGGTGTCCTGCTCCTCCGAGTTGAAGTAGTAGTAGCTGGAACGGATGAACTTCCTCAGAAGTCGCTGTTCCCAGTTGTCGACGATCACATCCGAGAGCGCGCCGGCAACGATATGGCGCAGCAGCGAGCCCAGGTTGCGGCCCGCCTCCGTTGTGGCGTCGCCCTCGGCCAGGTTGCAGCCGAAAAAGGTGAGTCGGCCCCGGCTTTCCTCGTCCACCCGAACGTCCAGGCCTTCTTCACGCAGGGAGAGCATTTCTATCGAGAGGCGCTCGCGAAGGGGTTCCAGGCAGCTTTCGGTGCCGATGGATATGGCGTTCACGCGCACTCACCCCCTGGTGGCCGTTTGATTGCCGTCTTATCATATGTGCGCCCCAATGGATGTATACGGTCCACGCCCGCCAGCATCTTCCAGGCAACCACCTGAGCCGCGGCGGCCAACCGCTTGCCCGGCCCAGCTTTGGTTATCTCAAGCTGCTGGGCTGATGCCCAGGTTTTGCCGAATCCATCACCTTGCCTCTTCCATGATTTGGTCGGCACCCGAGGGCTCCGCCCCGTAATACTCCGTTTAAAGCCTATGCACAGCGCCCCCTGATGCCCACTGGCAAGCGGGTTGTCCCCGGCGGCTTTCGCTCCGCCTGGGGTCCCTATACCTTTCGCACCACGGACGAGAAAGATGCACCAGCACCGGCGACAACGCCGGTGCCTTCGTTTTGTGCCCTGGCCCCGGGGCTGGGGCTTGGCAAGTCCCTCGTACGAGGTGCGGTCGGGCCCTGTGATGCATACAACTGTCGACAGAAGGATGTTTTTCCCGTCTTGTACGACCCCGCCCGGGGCCGGGCCGGCCCCACTCCAACGTCGCCTTCTCGGGAGGGAAGACACATGGCATCGTTCTTCAGCCCCCTGACGGGTGGAGCGCCGCTGCTGCAGGCTCCCATCGCCGCGGTCGGAGGCTTACCGCAAACAGCGGTGAACGCCGACAACCCGCTGGCCATGGGCCTGGCGCTGGGCCCCTCCGTCCTGACCATGCCCGTCACGCCGATTCGGGCCGCCTCGGCCCGCAACCTGGAACTGATGCGCAGTACGGTGGCGCCGGTCACGACGATCGCCGAGGTGGACGCCACGAACCTCAAGGCCTTGCACGACGCCATCAAGCCTCGCTTCGAGGCCACCACCAACATCCCCCTCACCTACCTGCCCTTCTTCGCGCGGGCCACGGCGCTCGCCCTGATGGCCCACCCCATCATGAACTCGATCATGACCCCGCAGGGGTTCATCGTGCCCCGCACCATCAACCTGGGTTTCGCCGTGCAGACCCCGTCCGGCGTGCTCCTGCCCGTCATCCGCAACGCCGAAACCAAGAGCATCCCGGAGCTGGCGCGCGACATCTACGTACTCAGCCTGCGGGCTCAGTCTGGCCAGATCACGAGTCAGGAGATGGACGGCCAGACCTTCGTCATCACCAATCCGGGCCGCTACGGGCAGACCCTGGTGGGCACGCCCGCCATTGCCCCGCCCAACGTCGGCACCCTCAGCTTTGAAGCCATTACCAGGCGCGTGGTGGCCCTGGACAACGACCAGGCGGCCATCCGGCCCATGATGTACATCGCCCTGACCGCCGACCACCGGGCCGTGGACGGAGCGGATATGGTCGGCTTTATGGGAAGGGTCAAGCAGGCTCTGGAGACCTTGGCGCTGTAACGCCGGAGGGAGACCCGCCATGTGGAGACCCGAAACTGAAGCGATGACGCAGGAGGCCCTCCAGAAGCTGCAGACCGTGCGCCTGAGGCGCCTGGTGCGCCGCCTGGAGTCCGCCGTTCCCTTCTACCGGGACCGCCTGCGAGCCAGGGGCGTCGCCGCCAGGAACGTGCGCAGCCTGGCCTACGTGCAGCGCCTGCCCTTCACCACCCGTACCGACCTGCGCGACCAGTACCCCCTGGGCCTCCTGGCCGTGCCTCCGGACCAGGTGGCCCGGTTCCATGCCACGTCCGGGTCGCGGGGCAAGCCGACCCTGGTGGCCTATACGGCTCAGGACCTGAGGACCTGGTCCGAGTTCGCGGCCCGCATGCTGTACGCGGCCGGCGCCAGGCCCGGCGACGTCTGGTACGTCGCCTCCAGCTACGGCCTGTTCAGCGGCGGCATGGGGGCCCACTACGGCCTGGAGCGCCTGGGCGCCGCCGTTGTTCCCGTCTCCAGCGGCAATACCCTGCGGTTGGTTCAACTGATGGCCGATGTCGGCCCGGCCGGCATCCACTGCGTCCCCACGTACATGCTGCGCATCGCCGAGGTGGCGCGGGAAGCGGGCATCGACCCGCGCCACCTGGGCCTGCGCTACGGCTCCTACGGCGGCGAGACCTGGTCCGAGCCGCTGCGCCGCCGCATCGAAGACCTATTCGGCCTGGAGGCCTATGACGTCTACGGCCTGGCCGAGTGCTACGGCCCCGGCGTCGCCTACGAGTGCGAGACCCGAGACGGGCTGCACCTCTCGGAGGACCAGTTCCTGTTCGAGATCGTAGACCCTGCCAGGGGCGAGCCGGTCCCGGACGGCCAGGAGGGCGAGCTGGTGATCACCACCCTGACCAAGCAGGCCATGCCCCTGCTGCGCTACCGCACAGGCGACCTCACCCGCATCCTGTCCGGGACGTGCTCCTGCGGCCGCACCTTCCGCCGCATGGCCCGCGTCAGCGGGCGCAGCGACGACATGCTGATCATCCGCGGCGTCAACCTCTACCCGTCGGAGGTGGAGCGCGTTCTGCTCGGCTTCCCGGAGGTCGCCGCCCAGCACCGGCTGCTGGTGGAGCGCACCGGCGCCATGGACAGTCTCACGCTGGAGGCGGAAGTACCCGGCCTGGAGCTGCCCTCCGACGCCGCCGACGAGCTGTCCCGGCGCATCCGGCTTCGCCTGCGCCAGGAGTTGGGCGTGGGGGCCGTCATCCGCCTGGTGGCGCCGGGCACACTTCCCCGCAGCGAGGGCAAGGCTGCGCGGGTCCTGGATCTGCGGCCCAAGGGCTGAGTTGCACCTCCATCGCCGTTGCGCCACAGGTCAGGCAGAACACCATCGGGGTCGAGGCGACATAATATGGTTTCGGACGGACCACCGTCCAGATCCCACTTCCCCTGAAAGTGAGGTGCGACGTCCATGACCTTTGGTGGGTTTCCGTTCTCGGCCGGCGGCACCACGGGGTTTGCCATTCCCAACACGACTGTGGCCACGGCTCCGTCGGTTGGGCTCGGCAAGGGATTCCCGTTGGCCAAGGGGGTCGGCGGCGTTCCCTTTGGCAAGGGCTTCCCGTTCGCCAAGGGGTGCGGCGGCGTTCCATTTGGCAAGGGCTTCCCCGCTTCCGTCGGCGGCTCTACCGGCTTCATCGTACCCAACACCAGCTTCGCGACCGTCCCCTGGTAGGTCTCGCAGAAGCGGAAGACGCACCGGCCTTGTGGGCGGTGCGTCTTTGCCTGCTGTCACTTCACACGGGCGAGCCGGACCGGGTGGCCG
>CALMNP010000202.1 GCA_937868875.1 uncultured Bacillota bacterium
ACCAGGCGGCGCAGCAGGTGGCCACGGGGCAGGCACAGGACCTGCACACGGCCATGATTGCGGCGGAAAAGGCCACGTTGGCCCTGGACCTGACCGTCCAGGTCCGCAACAAGGTCCTGGAAGCCTATCAGGAGATCATGCGGCTGCCGTTGTAAACCTGCTGGTGTAACGGGTTGGAAGAAGCACGTCCGCAGGCGGAGGTGAAACGGGTTGGGCGAACTGACAAAGATGGGCCAGTCCCTGCGGGAGCGGTGGGCCGGCCTGAACCTGCGCCAGAGGGCGACGGTTCTGCTGAGCCTCGGCCTGCTGGCCGCCACTCTGGCCGTCGTGGTCACCTACGCCAGCAAGCCCGACTACTCCCCCCTGTTCACCAACCTCTCGCCGGAAGACGCCTCGGCCATCGCGCAGAAGCTCACGGACAAGAAGATTCCCTACAAGGCCGGCCCTGACGGCGGCAGCATCCTGGTGCCGGCGAAGCAGGTCTATCAGGCCCGATGGGCCATCGCCGCGGAGGGCCTGCCCAAGGGCGGCGGCGTCGGGTTTGAGATCTTCGACAAGACGCAGATCGGCGCCACAGACTTCGACCGGCGCGTCAGCTATACCCGGGCCGTTCAGGGGGAACTGGAACGGACCTTTCGGCAGATGCCGGAGGTGGAAAATGCCCGCGTCATGATCGTGCTCCCGGAGCAAGACCCCTTTGCCCTGAGCGACAAGAAGTCGGCTCGGGCATCCGTGTTTCTTCAGCTCAAACCGGGCGTAGAGCTTGACCCCAAGCAGGTGCGCGGTGTCATCCAGTTGGTCTCGCACAGCGTCGACGGGCTCAAGCCTGACGACGTCACCGTTACCGACGTACATGGACGCATCCTTAACCCGCCCGATGTCGGCGACCCCGGTTCCCTGCCGGTTGACGTAGCGGCGGCCACGCAGCTTCAGCAGCAGAAGATTTTCCAGTCCGAACTGCAGCGCAGCCTGCAGACGCTGCTGGAGGAGGTGCTGGGGCCGGGAAATGTGGCCACCCGGGTTACCGCCGAGCTGAATTTCGACACCAGGACGCAGGACAAGCAGCTCTTCGAACCGTTGGCCAACGGTGAGGGCGTCCTGCGCAGCATGCAGCAGGTGCAGAAGAGCTTCAACGGCACCCAGCCGGCAGGCACCGTGGTGGGCACCGACCCCAACCTGCCCACGCCTCCCACGTATCAGAACGCCGGGGGCGGAGGGAGCTCGCAGAGCGAAGAGAACTCGGTCACCAAGAACTATGAGATCAGCGAGGTGCGGGAGCACGTTCAGGTGGCTCCCGGCAGCGTGCGCCGCCTGTCTGTGGCCGTGGTGGTCAACCCGCCCAAGGACAAGTCCTTCGGGGCCGACCAGCAGAAGGCCGTTCACGACATGGTGGCCGCCGCCATCGGCGTGGACACCACCCGCAACGACCAGATCTCCGTGACCGCCATCCCCTTTGACAATACTGTAGCCACCGCTATTCAGAAGGAGTTCGACCAGAGCCGGCAGGAGAAGGCGGCTCAGACGCGGATGATCTGGATCGCCGCCGGCTCAGCCCTGGTCCTGCTGGCCCTCATCTCGCTGTTGCGTCGCCGGAGCCGCGGCCTGGAGCCCTCTCTGGCAGGCATGCCCGGCGGCGGTTACGCGCTGCAGGGGGCGGAGGCGGTTGCCAGCGCGCGCTCGGCTGAAGGGGCGGCGCTTCTCGCCGCCCTGGTCCAGGAGAAGCCCAGGGAGCTGACACCGGAAGAAATCGAGCGCCAACGAGTCCGCGACGAAGTGGAGAAGCTGGCCCAGACCAAGCCCGAAGACGTGGCCGCGCTCCTCAAGAGCTGGCTCCAAGACGAATGAGGTCTCCGTGCCGCCAACCGGAGGGAGGTGACGTTCGGTGCCAACGCCACGCGTGCAGCAAGTTCCCACTCAACTGAACAGCAAGCAGAAGGCGGCGATCTTGCTCATCGCCCTGGGCCCGGACGTCGCCGCCAAAATCTTCCGCCACCTCAAGGAAGAGGAGATCGAGCAGCTGACGCTGGAGATCGCCAGCCTGCGGGCCATCTCCTCCGACGCCAGCGACCGCGTCTTGCAGGAGTTCCACGACATGGCCCTGGCCAAGGAGTACATCAGCCAGGGCGGCATCGACTACGCCCGCGAGCTGCTGGAAAAGGCTTTGGGCAACCAGAAGGCCATCGATATCATGCACCGGCTGACCGCATCTCTCCAGGTGCGGCCCTTCGACTTCATTCGGCGGGCGGACCCGGCGCAGCTCCTGAACTTCATCCAGAACGAGCACCCGCAGACCATCGCCCTGATCATGGCCTACCTGCATCCGGAGCAGGCCGGCGTTGTGCTCTCCGCCCTGCCGCCGGAGCGGCAGTCGGACGTGGCGCGGCGCATCGCCATCATGGACCGCACCTCGCCGGAGGTCCTGAAGGAAGTGGAGAAGGTCCTGGAGCGGAAGCTCTCCTCCATGATGACCCAGGACTATGCCAGCGCCGGCGGCATTGAGGCCGTCGTGGAAGTCCTCAACCGCGTCGACCGCACCACGGAGAAGACCATCATGGAGACTCTGGAGGTGCAGGACCCGGAGTTGGCCGAGGAAATCAAGAAGCGCATGTTCCTCTTCGAAGACGTCGTCCTGCTGGACAACCGCTCCGTGCAGCGCGTGCTGCGGGAGGTGGACGCCTCCAAGGACCTGCCCATGGCCCTCAAGGTTGCCTCGGAAGAGGTCAAGAAGAAGATCTTCATCAATGTCTCCCAGCGCGCCGCGCAGAATCTGCAGGAGAACATGGACTACCTGGGTCCGGTGCGGCTGCGCGACGTCGAGGAAGCCCAGCAGAAGATCGTCAACATCATCCGCAAGCTGGAGGAAGACGGCGAGATCATCATAGCCCGCGGTGGAGGCGACGAGATCGTTGTCTAAAATCATCAAGGCGTACCGCCTACAGGGTCAGCCCGGTTCAACCCGGCCCGAGGCTGCGGTCTCCGCCCGGCCGAGGGTGGTTGCCGGCGGCCGCGTTCCTTACAGCGAGGTCGCTATGATTAGCCAGACAACCACGGTGGGCCCTTCGGCCGCCGGTCTGACCGCCGCCTTCGGCGCCGCTTCAGCCCAGGCGGTCCCTGCCGCCCAGCCTCTGATTGGGTCCGGCGTTCAGGAGCAGGTCGACCTGATGCTGGCGAAGGCCCAGGCCAGAGCGGACCTGGTGCTCCGTCAGGCGGAGGAGAGGGCCGAACTGCTCATCGACCAGGCGGTCAACGGCGCGCAGGCCCTGGTGGACGAAGCCCGTCAGACCGGCTGGAAGGAAGGCTACGAAGAGGGACTGAAGGCGGGCCGCGTGGCCGCCGAGGCCCTGCAGCAGGAGGCCGCGCGGGTCCGCGACGACGCCCTGGCCCAGCGCGACAGTCTCTTCGCCGAGTCGCGCGAGGAGCTTGTACGCCTGGCCCTCACCGTGGCGCGTCAGGTCGTCCGGCAGGAGCTGGAGCAGGACCCGAGCCGGGTCTTGCCGCTGGTGGATGAAGCGCTGGCGCGCGTCCGCGGTGAGGACCAGGCGTCCCTGCGCCTGGCGCCCGCGGCCGCCCTGTCACTGGAGCCCCGGCAGGAGGAACTGGCCGCCCGGCACGGCATTGGCGAGCTGCGGCTCGTCCCGGACGCCAACCTGGAGGCCGGCGACGTGCAGGTGCAGACGCCCGCCGGCACGGTGGACGGCAGGGTGGAGCGACAGATCGGCGCTCTGAGCCAGACTCTGACCCGCGTGGTGCGCCATGTCTAAGCTGCTCGACCTGCCCTGGGCGGAGCTGAACGCGGCCGCCCGGGTGAGTGATCCCTTCCTGCTGGCCGGTCGCGTCACGGGTGTCACGGGGCTGGCCATCAGCTCCCAGGGGCCCCGCGGCGCCATCGGCGACCTCTGCCTCATCCACACGGTGGAGGGCGGAACCCTGCCCGCCGAGATCGTGGGCTTTCAGAACAACCAGGTGGTGCTGATGCCCATCGGCGAGATGCGCGGCATCGCCCCCGGTTGTCGCGTGGAGGCCCTGGGCGGCACCTTCACCCTGGGCCTGGGGCCGCAGATGCTGGGCCGGGTGCTGGACGGGCTGGGGCGGCCCATGGACGGCGGTGGGCCGTGGGCGGTGGAGCTGGAAGCGCCCATTCAGTCGCAGCCCCCCGCCCCGTTGGACCGGCCCCGCATCACCGACCCCGTGGCCGTGGGCGTGCGTGCCCTGGACGGGCTCCTCACCTGCGGCAAGGGGCAGCGCCTGGGCATCTTCGCCGGCAGCGGCGTGGGCAAGTCCACACTGATGGGCATGATCGCCCGGAACACCACCGCCGACATCAGCGTCATCGGTCTCGTCGGGGAGCGCGGCCGTGAGGTGCGCGACTTCCTGGAGAACGACCTGGGTTCCGA